>NZ_CP026212.1:0-126940 GCF_002934585.1 Citrobacter sp. CFNIH10 | reverse complement strand
GCGTTTATTCCGGGCGGAACACTCATCGTGGATCAGGCGGAGAAGCTGAGCCTGAAGGAAACGATTTCCCTGCTCGATGGCGCGATGCGCCATAACGTGCAGGTCCTGCTCTCCGACGGCGGGAAGCGCAGCGGGACCGGCAGTGCGCTGACGGTGCTGAAGGACAGCGGCGTGAATACGTATCGCTGGCAGGGGGGCCATCAGACCACAGCCGACATCATCAGTGAACCGGATAAAGGAGCACGCTACAGCCGGCTGGCACAGGAGTTTGCCGTCAGCGTGCGTGAAGGACAGGAAAGCGTGGCCCAAATCAGCGGGACGCGTGAACAGAGCGTACTCAACGGCCTCATCCGAGACTCCCTCAGACAGGAGGGGGTGCTGGGTGAGAAAGACACGACCATTACAGCCCTGACGCCGGTGTGGCTGGACAGCAAAAGCCGGGGCGTGCGGGATTATTACCGGGAGGGGATGGTGATGGAACGCTGGGATCCGGAGACCCGGACGCACGATCGCTTTGTCATTGACCGGGTGACCGCGAGCAGCAATATGCTGACCCTGAAAGACCGGGAAGGGGACCGTCTTGATCTGAAGGTTTCCGCGGTCGACAGCCAGTGGACGCTGTTCCGGGCAGATACACTGCCGGTGGCAGAGGGGGAACGTCTGGCGGTGCTTGGGAAGATACCGGACACACGCCTGAAAGGCGGGGAAAGCATCACGGTGATGAAAGTGGAGGAGGGGCAGCTGACGGTACAGCGGCCGGGGCAGAAAACCACGCAGACCCTGGCCGCGGGCGCGGGCGTGTTTGACGGTATTAAAGTCGGCCACGGCTGGGTGGAAAGTCCCGGCAGGTCGGTTAGCGAGACGGCAACGGTCTTTGCGTCGGTGACGCAGCTTGAGCTGGATAACGCCACCCTCAACCAGCTGGCACAGAGCGGAAGTCACCTCCGGCTGTACTCGGCGCAGGATGCGGCGCGCACGACGGAGAAGCTGTCGCGGCATACCGCGTTCAGCGTGGTCTCAGAGCAGCTGAAGTCCCGATCCGGCGAGACGGATCTGGATGCGGCCATTGCGCAGCAGAAGGCCGGGCTGCATACCCCGGCAGAACAGGCCATTCACCTGGCCATCCCGCTGCTTGAGAGCCAGGACCTGACCTTCTCCCGGCCCCAGCTGCTGGCGACGGCAATGGAAACCGGGGGCGGGAAGGTTTCGATGGCGGACATCGACACGACCATCCAGGCACAAATCAGGTCGGGGCAGTTGCTGAATGTACCGGTGGCACCCGGGCGTGGCAATGACCTGCTGATATCCCGTCAGGCCTGGGACGCCGAGAAAAGCATCCTGACCCGGGTGCTGGAAGGTAAAGACGCGGTGGCCCCCCTGATGGACCGCGTGCCGGACAGTCTGATGACGGAACTGACCGCCGGACAGCGGGCGGCGACCCGGATGATTCTGGAGAGCACGGACCGGTTCACGGTGGTTCAGGGGTATGCCGGGGTGGGGAAAACCACCCAGTTCCGGGCAGTCATGAGTGCCATCAGTCTGCTGCCGGAAGAGACCCGCCCGCGCGTCATCGGTCTGGCGCCGACGCATCGCGCGGTCGGGGAAATGCAGAGTGCTGGCGTGGATGCGCGCACGACGGCGTCGTTCCTCCACGACACGCAGCTGCTGCAGCGCAATGGGCAGACACCCGATTTCAGCAACACCCTGTTCCTGCTCGACGAGAGCTCGATGGTGGGGCTGGCCGATATGGCAAAAGCCCACTCCCTCATCGCCGCCGGCGGTGGACGGGCGGTGCCCAGCGGGGATACCGACCAGCTGCCGCCCATCGCGTCGGGCCAGCCGTTCAGGCTGACGCAGCAGCGCAGCGCCGCCGACGTTGCCATCATGAAAGAGATTGTGCGCCAGGTACCTGAGCTGCGACCGGCGGTCTACAGCCTGATTGAGCGGGATGTGCACCGCGCCCTGACCACCATTGAGCAGGTCACGCCGGAGCAGGTGCCGAGAAAAGAAGGCGCCTGGGCGCCGGGCAGTTCTGTGGTGGAATTCACACAGAAGCAGGAAAAGGAGATAGAAAAGGCACTGAGCGAGGGGAAAACCCTGCCGGAAGGTCAGCCCGCGACGCTCTACGAGGCGCTGGTGAAGGACTATACCGGACGGACCCCGGAGGCACAGTCGCAGACGCTGGTGATCACCCATCTGAATAAGGACCGGCGGGCGCTGAACAGTCTGATCCATGACGCACGGCGGGAGAACGGGGAAACCGGCAAAGAGGAAATCACCCTGCCGGTGCTGGTCACGAGTAACATCCGTGACGGTGAACTGCGCAAACTGTCGACCTGGACGGCTCACAAGGAGGCGGTGGCGCTGGTTGATAACGTATACCACCGTATCAGCAAAGTGGATAAGGATAATCAGCTGATCACCCTGACAGACAGTGAAGGAAAGGAGCGATTTATCTCACCCCGGGAGGCATCGGCAGAAGGCGTCACGCTCTATCGTCAGGAAAAGATCACCGTGTCTCAGGGGGACCGAATGCGCTTCAGCAAAAGTGACCCGGAGCGCGGCTATGTGGCCAACAGTATCTGGGAAGTGCAGTCTGTTTCGGGTGACAGTGTCACGCTGTCTGATGGCAAAATCACCCGTACGCTGACCCCGAAGGCGGAGCAGGCACAGCAGCATATCGACCTCGCCTATGCCATCACCGCCCACGGAGCCCAGGGGGCCAGCGAACCGTATGCCATCGCGCTGGAAGGGGTGGCCGGTGGTCGGGAACAGATGGCCAGCTTTGAGTCTGCCTATGTGGCTTTATCCCGCATGAAACAGCATGTTCAGGTCTACACCGACAACCGTGAGGGCTGGATAAAGGCCATCAAGAATTCACCTGAGAAAGCGACGGCGCACGATATTCTTGAACCCCGTAACGACCGGGCGGTGAAAACAGCCGATCTGCTGTTCGGGCGGGCAAGGCCACTGGATGAAACCGCCGCGGGCCGGGCAGCCCTGCAGCAGTCCGGTCTGGCACAGGGAAGTTCACCAGGAAAATTCATTTCTCCGGGGAAAAAGTACCCTCAGCCGCATGTGGCGCTGCCGGCATTTGATAAAAACGGGAAAGCCGCCGGTATCTGGCTCAGCCCGCTGACCGATCGGGACGGACGGCTGGAGGCTATCGGCGGAGAGGGACGAATTATGGGCAATGAAGACGCCCGGTTCGTGGCGCTGCAGAACAGCCGCAACGGAGAAAGCCTGCTGGCCGGGAATATGGGGGAGGGCGTCAGAATGGCCCGCGACAATCCCGATACCGGGGTGGTGGTGCGGCTGGCCGGTGATGACCGCCCCTGGAACCCCGGGGCCATGACCGGTGGGCGGGTATGGGCTGAACCGGCGCCGGTGGCTCCGGTACCGCAGGCCGGGGCTGACATTATCCTCCCGCCAGAGGTACTGGCACAGCGGGCGGCAGAAGAACAGCAGCGCCGGGAAATGGAAAAACAGGCGGAACAGACTGCCCGGGAAGTGGCCGGGGAGGCGCGTAAAGCCGGCGAGCCGGCGGACCGGGTGAAAGAGGTTATCGGGGACGTCATTCGCGGACTGGAGCGTGACCGGCCGGGTACGGAGAAAACGACGCTACCGGATGATCCTCAGTTCCGGCGCCAGGAGGCGGCGATTCAGCAGGTGGCCTCAGAACGTCTGCAGCGTGAGCGTCTGCAGGCTGTGGAGCGTGACATGGTTCGTGACCTTAACCGCGAGAAAACACTCGGGGGCGACTGACGCGCCTGCGGCTTGTCTGCACCGGCAGCCTCCCCGATTAAAATCGGGCAGTCTGCCGGTGCGCTAAAAGGAAAAAAATATGAGAGCACAATACACATTTCCAGGCGCGACAGACAGCTGGCTTCAGCGCCTGCTGACCTGGACACCGGGACAAACGGATATGATTAAAACGGTCGCACTGGTACTGATGGTGACTGACCACACCGGCTTACTGCTGGCCGGAAACAATGAAGTGATGCGCCTGCTGGGACGTGGTTGTTTTCCGCTGTTCGGTCTGGCATGGGGAATGAATCTGGCACGGCACGCGGAAATACGCCAGTCTCAACTGAACAGCCTGTGGGGCTGGGCGCTGGTTGCCCAGGTGTCGTTTATGCTTATTGGATACCCGTGGTATACCGGGAATATTCTGTTTGCCTTTGCCGTTACGGGCCAGGTCCTGCGGTGGGTCAGCCAGCCGTCCTGGTATTACACCCTCCCGGCGGCTGGACTGCTGGTCACCTGGATACCCCTGTCAACCGGCAGCTACGGCATGGCCGGAGTGGGCATGCTCACCGCCAGCTGGCTGCTTTGTCGCGCACAGCATGCACCGGAACGGCTGGGATACGGGGTGCTGTGGGCCCTCATGGTGTTGCTGATGAATATGCATGACGTGAGTGAATCAGTGGCCGGGCTGGCGATTGCGCTGCTGACGCTGATGGTGTGCTCATCTGCCGGAGAACGTGTGAAACGCTTCTGGCCGCGGCAGTTCTTCGTGATGTTCTATGCCGTGCACCTGGCGGTACTCGGTATTGTCGTCTCGATGTAAAAAAAAACCGGACACAGGTCCGGGGGCGGGCACATTGCCCGTAAACGTGACAAAGGGGACATCATCGTTGTGTCCACTGCATTGCGAGGTGAAACGATGATACCGTTAGCGTATCGTATACCTCAGACCTGTAGCTTTTATTGATATGGCCCCTTATGAGTGAAGAAAAACGCCCTGTACTGAGCCTGAAACGAAAACCGGCGGAGAACAGCACGGCCCCCTCAGAGGCAACCCCTGCTCCTGGTGTGGTGCGCCGAAAGAAGGTCGTGGTGGTCTCGTCCCCGCCGGCCTGGAAGGCAAAGAAAGCGAAACTTGAGAAGGCTAAACAAGCGGCCGAAGCCGACGCGCGCAACGCTGCGCCGGCGCCGGATAAAGCGGTAAAGACGCCACCTCCGGTGCGTTATCTTCGCCTGCCGCCGCCGGAACAGGCCATCATGACCCTGAAGGCATTCTGGCCACAGCTGTTCGACGGAAACTCACCCCGTCTGCTGGCGACGGGAATGCGCGAGCAGCTGTTTGCCGACATTGTGAACCGCGACCTGCCGCTGTCGCATAAACAGGTCATTAAGTGCCTGAAGAGTCTGACCCGGTCTGCGGGCTATCTGTCCCGGATGAAGGTGGGGGCCTCCCGCTATGATCTGCAGGGGAATGCCGTTGCGACCGTCACTGCAGAGGAAGCGCAGTACGCCAGTGAGCGCATGATGAAGGAGCTGCTGCGGGCTGAACGAAAGATGAGTCAGACCCTTTAATTATATTTACCCATTCCTGATAATTATACCTGGGAATCCTCAGCTAATAGATGTAACGAAAATTAGCTGAGGGTATGCCTGAAATAGCAACAGGTATTCATTTTATATTTGCCGCATTACAGGCTGCGGCATCATAACTGTCCGTGCAGACAGATTCTGGATGACGA
Organism: Citrobacter sp. CFNIH10; assembly: GCF_002934585.1. Taxonomy (NCBI): domain Bacteria; kingdom Pseudomonadati; phylum Pseudomonadota; class Gammaproteobacteria; order Enterobacterales; family Enterobacteriaceae; genus Citrobacter; species Citrobacter sp. CFNIH10. The sequence goes on along the minus strand of NZ_CP026212.1, from coordinate 121,454 downwards.
TGACTGAAAAAATTATTGCTCTCGTAGATTATGAAAATATTGGTACACTTGAAAATGTCCGTCTGTCCCGTTATGAACGCCTTATTTTATTTACCGGGCCTCAGCAGGAGTTTATACGTTTTCCAGCTGTAACGTATGCAGGTGATATATCGGTAAGCGTATTCCAGGTTTCGAATGTGTCAAAAAATAATGTGGACTTCCATCTGGTGTTTGAGCTGGGAAGACTTAGCGCGACTGCACCGGAAGAGACGATATTTCATATTATCTCGAATGATAAAGGCTATGATGGCGTCATTGCCGAGCTATGCAGGGCGGGGAGACGATGTTGCCGTATATCATCGCCTTGCTCTGCAGAGAAACCGAAGGCGGCACCTATGGTAATCAGTAACGATGAAGTGCTGCACCTGACCGATAAAGTCCAGTCATTAAGTAAAAAATCTGCAGGGAACCGCCCGGCGAATACTTCATCCCTGATGAATTATATTAAATCCCTGTCCGGTAATACAAAAGGCATGGCGCTTTATGGTCGCGTTAAAGAGGAATTAATCAGGCGTGGTGTGATTGCGGTGTATGAGAAAACAGTGGTCTGGCGATAATGAAATTAAGACGGCTGTGAATGTTATTTTTATCTAAAAAGGAATCAATATGTTCAGATATTTCATTCTGCGCCCTGAGCAGCAGTTATTCTGTTATTTATACGGCTGCGCGCTGGCACTGGTTCAGATGGTTTTATTTTCTCCTGTATCCCGGGCAAGCGGATTTTATCTGGTTGCGTTATCTGTCGCGCTGTTCTGGGCAGGCCTTGCCCTGTACACCCGGCACATCGACCGGATGAGAAAGCCAGAGGTCTCACCGCTGGTCAGTATTCGCGACGGTATTCAGGTGGTGGCCGAGGTGCCGCGCCATGAAAAGGCCCGGCTGGAATGGGAAATCCTCCGGGATGATGAGGTGTTTCGCCAGCAAAGGTGTGAGCTTACAGGCCTGACCGGACGGGTTATCAGCCGGGGGCTGTTGTATACGCCGGCGGTGATGCTGGTCGGTATCGGTATTCTCGCCTGGGGTTCCCCACAGGATGCCATCCGGCTGATTAATGCTCTTCGTAATATGCCTGCTGCGGAACTGGTGCATCAGATTGGTTTTGTCCTGTGCCACTTCCTGCAGATTAGCGTCATATCAGTTCTGATTGCTGATGTTGTAGCCGGGAGAGGACTGCCGAATGTATTTCGCCGCGCGTTGCTCGACAGGCTGCCGGCAGAGTTCTGCCTTATCAGAAGAGGGACAGAAAGATGAGGAAGACGACAGGAAAACGCATCGGGAAAGAAAGGAACATCAGGGAATAAAATACATGGCAAAGATATTAATGATGGCGGGCAGTACCGTTGTTGTGCTGAGTTTGCTGGGATTTCTGGTGCTGCTTCTGAAAGGACGCGCAGTAACGAAGACTTCCCCGGTTCTGAGGTCACTGAAAGCCCTGGGTATTCGCCCCTCAGAGGCTGAGCAACGGTTGTGTCGCCAGCGGGTCTGGGTGGGTAATGACACACTGATGACGCCACGGGAACAACATTTTTTCCGGGCATTGCTGAGGCATACCAGCCGAACACGCTGGCTGTTGTGTCCTCAGGTCCGGGTGGCAGATATTGCCACACTCTCTCCCCATATCCGGCCACGATCCCGGACCTGGTGGCAACTCTTCCGGATGGCATCACAGTGGCACTGCGATGTGGTCATCGTTGACATCCATACCTTCGCTATCATCGGCGCAGTTGAACTGGATGATGCCTCACACCAGAAAAAACACCGTATCCGGCGCGATATTCTGCTGGAAGAGGTTCTGAGGCAGGCCGGCATTCCACTACTACGCGATCGGGATTCGGAGAGTCTGGTAAGAAAGGTCGTAGAGTTTCTGAAATACCGGGAAGCCGGTGCTGAAGAAAAATCCATAACCGTTATGAAATCAACGACAAAGCATAGCGAACACAAGGAGAAAGAAAAATGATTATCGCCGCCGAAGTGAAACGTGATGAACAGGGGTACTGGACACATCCTGCGCTGGTACGAAGTGGCTGTGAAACTTCCGCAGAATTAAGTTACTGGCTCAGAACCCATAAACTCCAGTGCTTTGTGATAACAATGCGCGATGAAGCGCCTGAAGCTTTCGCTGCCGGATTTACGGATGAAGCCCCGAATGCCCGTGGCTGGATACCGGAGCCACCGGATGATGATGGCTGGTTTCTGGGATCTGTCCACGATACCGGCGACGGACCCGTCTGCTACTGGTTTCGTCATACCACAAAATCCTGACGCCTCCGCATCGCGTCGTTGTCCAACCCCGGGAACGGGGAAAAGCCAGTTTCCCCGCTCCCGGCGTTTCTTAAACACCCGTTAAGGAAATACTGTGAAAAAAATGAACCGTACGCTCCGCAGATGTTGTCTGTCCGGGCTTATCAGCCTGTCTTTGTTTGCACCAGTTCCGGCCGTGTATGCCGCCAGCATCGAGACGGGGTATTCGCCGGAAGGAACGGCTCTGCAGCTGGTCCTGAAGACTATTAATTCTGCACAGCAGGAAATCCGGCTGATGGGCTATTCCTTCACCTCACCCGAAGTCGCCGGCGCGCTTGTCAGGGCAAAACAGCGTGGTCTCGATGTGAAAGTGGTTCTGGACTGGAAAGCCAATACAGGCAGGCAAAACAAGGCGAGTCTGGCGGCCATGAATCTTCTGGTCAATGCCGGTATCCCGGTTCGCACAGTGTCGCAGTACAAAATCATGCACGATAAAGTCATTATTGCTGACGGCCGTAATGTTGAAGTGGGGTCTTTTAACTACACTCGAGCCGCTGATCGGTTCAATTCAGAGAACGTGCTAGTCGTGTGGGATGAACCAGTCGTTGCTCAACGCTATCTCCAGCACTGGCAAACTCGGTGGGAGATGGGAAAAGACTGGAGTTCCTCGTATTAACCTCCTCGCTCAATAGCCTGCTCATTGCGCCAACAAGGGCAGGTTATATAACAAAAAATAACGTAACTCTCGCTGCATCCAGCGACGTGTAGTATCTTTGTTCAAGTATTCAGTTATATGCTTGAGGAGGCAGAGATGTCACAGGTCGTTAACGGAGTTACTTCCTCATCTAAACGTCCCTATAGGAAGGGCAACCCTGTTTCTGCGGCAGAACGTCAGCAGAAAGCTGTTGCCCGAAAAAAAGCGACGCACAAAGAGGTGAGAGTATTTGTGCGGGACAAGCTTAAAAACCAGCTTCAAATCATGTGTGAGAATGAAGGAATTACTCAGGCAGCAATGATTGAGAGGCTGATTGAAAGGGAATCAGCGAAACTAGGAATCGACGTAACGACGTCACATTCTTGATCATGCCTGCTATGAGTGCTAGATTACTGAACGTTTAGAATTCTTGGCTGGCCACACCATAAGGTGGCAGGGAGCTGGTTTTGTGGATGTTTACCCGGAACCAGAAAGTAAAAACCCCGATAATCTTCTTCAATCTTGGCGGAAGGAAAAGATTAACGGGGCCCTAATAAACTGCATAGAAGCTGTTGCTCTATGCAGGGAGTATATGTACATGCTCAGAAAACTTCAAGCTCAGTTTCTGTGTCATTCGCTCCTTCTGTGCAACATAAGCGCAGGAAGCGGTGACTGATCATAACCAACAAAGCTCATGCAAGTATGTTCAGGTAAACAATCCTGAACCTGTTTTCACGGTTCCCCAGGACTACACTCCCTGGCCTTTCTCGCTGAAACTTATGGTAAAAGCCAATGGTTTCACTGAAAGCTTCAGTTTCGATATCGCATCAGCGATGTCGCGTAGGGACGGAATACGAAAACGTAAACCCCCATTTTTGCGCCGCAGAGCGATGAATGCGTTGCTCATGGCGATGTGTTTTTATTACGATCCCCTGTCAAATAAAGTTCTGCGCTCACTCAGGGAGATTGCCCTGGAGTGCGGACTTGCAACTAAATCTCTTTCTGGCGAAGTGTCCATTACACGAGCAATCAGGGCACTGGAATCGCTGGAAAAAGATTTTGAATTTGTTGCCTGCTCATCGGATTGCTATTCAACTGCTGAGATTTTTTTCACCCCTAAGCTGTTCGAATTTCTTGGCGTATTTCCACTCTCTCTGAGCGAAGCCAGACTGAAGTGTCTGGCCGCCAAAAACAGCGGCAGGGAGAGTGCAGATGAGTAATGCGCACAATCCGCAACACTGGAGTCAGCTGGATATGGATGAACAGATCCGTTTCTGGCAGGGGGTAGAGGACGGCCATGTGGCATCTTTTCTGGTTTCCCCGGAGAAGAAATCTACCCGTCGCCGGCGCGGCGAGCACTCCACAAAACCCAAATGTGAAAACCCGACCTGGTTTCGACCGGAGCATTACAAAAAACTGGGTGGCCAGCTGGGGCACGCCTATAACCGTCTTGTTCAAAAAGATCGCACCACTGGTGAGGTGCGACTGCGTATGCACGTATCGCTTCATCCGCTGTACGTCAGGGAACGTCGTCGGGCTGGCCGCCGGTATGGCTTCCGGCCGGAAAAGCAACGTCTGCTGGATGCTATCTGGCCAGTGCTGATCAGCTTCTGTGATGCCGGCAAGCTGACGGTCGGTATGTGTATTTCTCGTCTGGCAAAAGAACTCAGCCAGAAAGACAGTCATGGAAAAGTTATTCCGGAAACAGAGGTAACAGTCTCACGTCTGTCCCGGTTGATTGACGAACAGGTTCGTTTTGGTGTCCTGGCTGTATCTGAAGAAAATAGCTGGGACAGGGAATCCCGTACCTGGCTTCCTAAATACGTCTATATCACCGCGTTAGGGTTTCAGATGCTGGGAGTGGATCTGGAAAAACTTGATGCGGAACAACAAAAAAAGCTCCGGCAAAGCGAAGAGCGTCGTCGTCTTATCGAGGAGGGGATTCTGCGTGAAGATGAGGAGATCTCCCCGTGTGCAGCACGTGAGCGCTGGTACCGTCAAAAAACTCTCGATGCACTGAGGTTCCGTCGGCAGCGTGGCGCCGAACGTAAACGAGCTAACCGCCTGGCCAGATATTCTCGTGAGCGCCAGATTCACGAAATGTCGCTTCATATCCTGAAGACAATGCCGGCAGACGAGGCTTACTGGTGTACAACGGAGCGGCTGCAGCAGCTGGCCATTCAGAACCTGTATCAGCTGGAGCTGGCCCTGGCTCCGCCGTCCTGACGGATATCATTTAGCTATTTTTTCTATGCCCCTGCCCGGGGCTTTTGGCGTTTGTCCGGATTCATGAAATTGCCTGGTTTTTATCCATCTGACGTTCCGGCCGTCGGACCATCGCTGGTTTGAGCACGTATACCCTGTGACGTTCGCACCAGGTTTTCACTTATCCACAAAAACCCGCAAATGAATAAACAGGGAATTTAGCAAAAGGGTAACAGCAAACCTGCAAAATAGTCTTACCCCACTTTTTTAATCCCCTGCATTGCAAGCTGCAGGGAGATCTTTTGTCTTTGCCGGCTCTGTGAATAACTCAGTGAGGCCTTCGCTTACAGCGGCCGCAAGCGTCCGCGTCGCTCAGATAAAAGTAGCGCCCATCGCTTCGCGACGGGCCCCGACCGGAGAACCTCATTAGTTACAGCATTCAAAAGGAAATCCGTCATAAAACCGGCGCCGGTTTGCCAGCCAGGTGCCCCTCCCCACCACTGAAAAGCGCCGCCGCCCCCGGCCGAAGGCCGGGGAACACCATCGCTTTAGAATGGCGGATGTTGTAACTAGATCTTGTCATTGCTGTGGGTGGTGTTGCTTTTCGTTCTGGCGTACACGCTCGTAAGCGGCCCTAACGGCCCGCTAACGCGGAGATACGCCCCGACTGCGGCTATCGCCTTGTCGTGACCACTCCGACCGCGCACAGCAGCTTCTGTATCGTTTTTAGCGGGTTTGTTCTGGGCTTAGCAGTGTGGGGGATTATTACGGCTGAAGCCGTAATGCTTTTTTCGTCCTCGCTTCGCTGCGGGGGTCTCCGGCGCATGGCGCCTCCCATGCGCTGACGCGCATCAAAAACCCGTCCCCTGCGCCACTTGTGTCTGACGCACGCGAGAGTCCGCTGCGGCAAAAAAACAAGAAGAGAGCTAGACGAAGGTCGCTCAGCTCCCCGTAATTTTTTATATACTCACCACGGGGACATTAGATCTGCTTTTGCCAAAAAAACGGCTAGTTTTTTCTGGATTTACCCAAACCAAAGGCACCGGCATTCACTATAAACGAGGCCTTTCTGATCGGCGTATCGATATCAAATATGGGGTTTTCAGCACGCCTTCTTTCAAAGTACTTATTTCTCTCCGATTCATTTTTAAAAGCGCTACCTGTCCTTGCAATCCTCTCCTGAATAAGCATCTTTTCATGCTCAGCCTTTTTGGTTGAGTTGGCCTTAGCGAGATTCTTTTCAAGGGATTTCGTATGCTTTTTTATATGCTTTCTCAACCTAGCTTTATGGCCAAATGAGAGTTTACATATCGGACAAGTGAATAATTCTTCCATAAGCTTCATGAGTGTAAGGGGAAGGTTATATTTACCATAGCATTCCTTGTCCGAACTGCCATGCGATGGTCCACCGGGGCAATGAGGCAAAGCCGTTGTCTGTGGAAGCACTACGCGGCATGATGAGCGTCGCCAGTTGCACACCGGCAAAGACGTGAAACACTTTTAACCGGAGCCAGTCATGCGCGTTGCCGAAAGCATCATCCTCGATGCCCTCACTCGCGGAGGATGCATCAAAACCTTTTACCGCATATCCTCACGGCAGGCTGCTGAATCGGCCACGCGGATACCTGAGGGGTATATTCTGGAGTCGCCCGGCGAGCGGGAAGATATTGTGCTCTCGCGCGCGGACTTTCATGCGCTGGAGAAGCTGCTGGAGCAGAAGGAAACCTGGGAGCAGGTGGTCGGTGTGACCTGTTTTGGTGGGGCAACATGGCAGCTGAGACCGACTGAACAGAGCTGAACAACTGAGATTTAAGACCTGGGAATCAGTAAGACTGAAGGGAGGTATCTGTTATGACGCTGACAGAAAAAACAGGCCATCTGGCATGGTGTGCACTGGTCGCGCTGGCACTGGCCAGACAGGAGCAGGGAGAACTCTCTCCCGCACAGGAAAATCTCTTTCTCACCCGCTGGCTCGCGGCAGCACTGAAGCAACGGCGATTCTCGCGCGATGTGGCACAGGATATCGGGTGGTTACTGAATCAGGGGCGTTTGCTGGGTGTGAGAGCTAAGCTGGCCGACAAACTGGGCTATGTCTGGCGCTCCTGCAGCGGCGAGTTGACTGAACAGAACGACATGTTCCGCCTGACGTATGCGCTGGAAACAGCGAAAGACATGGGCTGGAATTACCGCGTAATGAGCGACAGAGAATGGGCCGGACGATATGCTTTGGTACTCAATCCTGGAGTAAACGGTGTTTATCTCTTACGGACAAACCTTGATGCCGCTTTTGACGACAATGGCCAACAGACAAATCCGCTGACAGTACGTCTGACAGGGAACGTAACTGGGATAATGAAACTGTTAAATCGCTGTGGCTGGCAGGCTGAGCCTGAGTCTGATGCCTCCCTGCCCCACCAGTTTTCACTGATGGCCCGGCAGGGAGTGCCAGGAAAGGGGGATTAGTGGCGGATTTGTGCCAGGTCATCTTCAGTCAGACCGGTCATTTTCATGACAGTATTGCGGTCAATGCCGTTCTGCAGCATGGTACGGGCAATTTTCAGAGTGGCCTGACGCTCACCTTCTGAACGGCCTATTAGCGTGTGCTCCGGTGGTTTGCACATGCGCAAATTTTTCAGCCCAAAGGAGGCTAATCATCACGGGGATTACGTTCAAATCCCCTGCGCCCTCTTGCTGCCCATTCAGCATTGAGTACTGAATCGCCACGGGTTTAACAGACACCTCAGAGTCATTTAAGATGGCTTAAAGAGAGGTGCCCATGAGCGGTAAGCGTTATCCCGAAGAGTTTAAAACTGAAGCAGTCAAACAGGTTGTTGATCGCGGTTATTCTGTTGCCAGCGTTGCAACACGTCTCGATATCACCACCCACAGCCTTTATGCCTGGATAAAGAAGTACGGTCCGGATTCTTCCACTAATAAAGAACAGTCAGATGCTCAGGCCGAGATCCGCCGTCTCCAGAAAGAGCTGAAACGGGTTACCGACGAACGGGACATATTAAAAAAAGCCGCTCTTGATGTCAGACTCCCTGAACAGTTCTCGATAATCGGGAAACTCAGGGCGCGTTATCCTGTGGCCACTCTCTGCCATGTGTTCGGGGTTCATCGCAGCAGCTACAAATACTGGAAAAACCGTCCTGAAAAGCCAGACGGCAGACGGGCTGTATTACGCAGTCAGGTACTTGAACTGCATGGCATCAGCCACGGCTCTGCCGGAGCAAGAAGCATCGCCACAATGGCAACCCAGAGAGGCTACCAGATGGGGCGCTGGCTTGCTGGCAGACTCATGAAAGAGCTGGGGCTGGTCAGTTGCCAGCAGCCGACTCACCGGTATAAGCGTGGCGGTCATGAGCACGTTGCTATCCCGAATCATCTTGAGCGACAGTTCGCCGTAACGGAACCAAATCAGGTGTGGTGCGGTGATGTGACCTATAGTGTGCCCGGAGTTCAGGGCGGGCATGGATGCTTAAATGAACCGCGAGTCTGTCTGGAATATTGAACCGGTAACTCACGATGAGAAACCCAACAATCCCACCGGGTGTGACGGTGGAGAACCTGAGCGGCAGTGACCTGCGGCATGCCCGCAGGGTGATGTAACCCGCTGACAACGGGGATTGAGGCGAGATCACTAAGCCGAGATGATCCTCAAGGTTAAGTACTGAAAGGCTGAAGAACATGAACCCGTTAATCCGCCTCTGTGGGTTGAAAACGTCACCACGGCCTACGTGATCTGACAGGCCGTGCAGGAGGAACTGGCAGTGATACGTAAGCACTGCCGGTCGAAGGTGTTTTGACATGTATGCGAAACACCGGGGCAGCAGCGTCTATCACGCTTGCGTTGCTGACTTCTGCCAACTTGCGGCAAGCAAGGATAAAGAGTGCGACGGGCAGCCTCCTCAGTATGCCTGAGTCCAGGCAGGTAAACCGGGGAAGGTCAGCGACGGATGTTAAGGGGGCATGGCTCCGATGACGCGCTGGCTGGCGGAGCTTCCGTAGTAGTCCGCGATGGGGAAAGCCCATTACATGGCGAAGGGAAGCAGTTTGAATGTGTTTGCGACGTGAATTAACTGACCTAACGAGGTGAAGACCTTTGATAATCAGCGAAATGCAACGCAAGCTTGCCACATGGGCAGCCACCGATCCGTCCCTACGGATTCAACGGCTGCTGCGTCTGATAACACAACCAGAATGGCTGGCTGAAGCGGCGCGGATCACGCTTTCATCAAAGGGGGCCCATACCCCCGGCGTTGATGGCGTGAACAAAACAATGCTACAGGCCAGACTGGCTGTTGAGCTGCAAATCCTCAGGGATGAATTACTCTCAGGCCACTACCAGCCCTTGCCCGCCAGACGGGTTTACATCCCTAAAAGCAACGGCAAACTGCGACCACTGGGTATCCCCGCGTTGCGGGATCGTATTGTTCAGCGGGCCATGCTGATGGCGATGGAGCCGATATGGGAGAGTGATTTTCATACGCTCTCATATGGCTTCCGGCCTGAGCGCAGTGTCCACCACGCGATCCGCACGGTGAAATTACAGCTCACAGACTGTGGTGAAACCCGGGGACGCTGGGTGATTGAAGGCGACCTGTCCAGTTACTTCGACACCGTACATCATCGACTGCTGATGAAGGCTGTACGCCGCAGGATCAGTGACGCACGTTTCATGACTCTGCTGTGGAAAACCATCAAGGCGGGACATATCGATGTCGGTCTCTTTCGGGCGGCCAGTGAAGGTGTACCACAGGGCGGTGTTATATCGCCGCTATTATCGAACATCATGCTGAATGAGTTCGATCAATACCTGCATGAGCGCTACCTGAGCGGGAAAGCCAGAAAAGATCGGTGGTACTGGAATAACAGTATCCAACGGGGCCGAAGTACGGCGGTCAGAGAAAACTGGCAGTGGAAACCCGCGGTGGCGTACTGCCGCTATGCCGATGATTTTGTCCTCATCGTCAAAGGCACCAAAGCACAGGCGGAAGCCATCAGGGAGGAGTGTCGGGGTGTGCTCGAAGGCAGTCTGAAACTCAGGCTGAACATGGATAAGACTAAAATCACCCATGTTAATGACGGCTTTATCTTTCTGGGGCACAGGATCATTCGCAAACGCAGTCGTTATGGCGAGATGCGAGTGGTCTCAACGATCCCGCAGGAGAAAGCCAGAAACTTCGCCGCATCGCTGACAGCACTGTTATCAGGCAACTACAGTGAAAGCAAAGTCGATATGGCTGAACAACTCAACCGAAAACTGAAAGGCTGGGCCATGTTCTATCAGTTCGTTGATTTTAAGGCCAAAGTCTTCAGTTATATCGACCGTGTCGTGTTCTGGAAGCTGGCTCACTGGCTGGCCCGCAAATACCGTACAGGTATCGCTTCCCTGATGAGGTGGTGGTGTAAATCACCGAAACCGGGTCAGAGCAAAACGTGGGTTTTATTTGGTAAAACCAATCACGGCAAGCTCAGCGGCGAAATACTGTACCGGTTGGTGGGGCAAGGCAAGAAGCTGTTCCGCTGGCGGCTACCCGAAGGTAATCCCTATCTGAGGACGGAGACCAGAAACACGTATACATCGCGCTTTACAGAAGTGGCAATGGCGTTCGCCAGCATTTAAATGGAGAGCCGGATGCGCTGAAAGGTGCACGTCCGGTTCGGGGAGGAGAGGCAGGGAAATAGTCCGACTACGCCCTGCCTCTTACTCTACTCCGCACCTGGCAGGGCTGGCTGTATCTGGCGGTGGTTATCGATCTCTTCGCCCGTAATGTGGTCGGCTGGTCGATGAAACCCACTCTCTCACGCGAACTGGCGCTCGACGCGCTGATGATGGCGGTCTGGCGCCGAAAACCAGACAGCGAGGTTATCGTACATAGCGATAGTAATAATGCCGATGTCAGTCTTTACCACCACTTAGTTTGCCGTTTAACCAGATTGGTGTGATTACTGATGCAGTGAAGACCTTCCCGCATCCTGACTCACACAGCGATCGACCTTTTGTGTCCTGCCCTGGACCCGTCGGTTGCCGGAAGCGCCTTCATGCGAGGCATCTCCTCACCGATGCGCGTGACTCAAGAAGGGCCTGACGGCTTGTCTCGTTACTGTCCTGTCCGGGTTATCTGTCTGGAGATTCAACTCTGTTTCCTCACAGGAGCTCTGTCATGGTTGATAAAGTTACCGAAGCTGCCGTTGTGGGTGGCGTGGATACACATAAAGATTTGCACGTTGCCGCTGTCGTAGATCAGAACAATAAAGTCCTTGGGACTCAGTATTTCTCCACAACACGACAAGGTTACCGGCAGATGCTGGCATGGATGACCTCGTTTGGGACATTAAAGCGAATTGGTGTTGAGTGCACAGGTACCTATGGTTCCGGTTTGCTTCGTTATTTTCAGAACGCCGGGTTAGAAGTTCTTGAGGTGACTGCTCCAGACCGGATGGAGCGACGCAAACGGGGTAAAAGTGACACAATTGATGCTGAATGTGCCGCTCATGCAGCATTCTCAGGCATCAGGACAGTTACTCCCAAAACGCGTGATGGCATGATTGAGTCCCTGCGGGTATTAAAAACTTGCCGAAAAACAGCAATATCAGCCCGCAGAGTCGCTCTCCAGATTATCCATTCAAATATTATCTCTGCCCCGGATGAATTACGTGAACAGCTCAGAAATATGACGCGCATGCAGCTCATCAGGACCCTGGGTTCCTGGAGACCTGATGCCAGTGAATACCGCAATGTAACCAACGTTTATCGCATTTCATTAAAGTCCCTTGCCCGACGCTATCTCGAGTTACATGACGAAATCGCTGATCTGGATGTCATGATTGCGGCAATTGTCGACGAGTTGGCACCTGAGCTGATTAAACGTAATGCTATCGGATACGAAAGCGCTTCACAGTTGCTGATCACTGCCGGAGACAATCCTCAACGGTTAAGATCAGAATCAGGATTTGCGGCACTGTGTGGTGTCAGCCCGGTCCCCGTTTCTTCTGGAAAAACGAACCGTTACCGACTTAATCGTGGTGGAGATCGTGCTGCAAATAGTGCACTTCACATCATCGCCATCGGACGCTTACGAACTGACGCAAAAACAAAGGAATATGTCGCCAGGCGTGTAGCCGAAGGACATACAAAAATGGAAGCGATACGCTGTCTAAAGCGATATATCTCCCGCGAAGTTTACACGTTACTGCGCAATCAAAACAGGCGGATCAACAGTATCCCGATAACAGCTTGACTCTTAGAAGGGCGTCCAGGGCAGCCATTATACGAGCAGGCAGTTCCGGCAGTTACTGTGGCGATACCGGATCAGGCAGAGTATGAGTCGGCGTGGAAACTGCTGGGATAACAGCCCAATGGCGCGCTTCTTCAGGAGTCTGAAGAACGAATGGGTGCCGGCGACGGGCTATGTAAGCTTCAGCGATGCAGCTCACGCAATAACGGACTATATCGTTGGATATTACAGCGCACTAAGACCGCACGAATATAATGGTGGGTTACCGCCAAACGAATCAGAAAACCGATACTGGAAAAACTCTAACGCGGTGGCCAGTTTTTGTTGACCACTTCAGAACGGGCCTTACGGGCCATGCCTGAAAACCTCGCGCATCTTCCCCGGTCGATGCTGTATCTGAAGCCTTTTAATCTGGTTGGTCTGGACGCCCTGAGGGCGCTGTTTACAGAGAGCTCACCTGTTCTGCCGGATCCGGGAGCCACGCTCACGACGGTCGATTTACCGGAGCTTGCCTCCCTGGTGGAGGACCTCAGCCGGGCGGGAAAAGGGCTGGTCATGACAATGGGAAAAGGGGGCGTGGGAAAAACCACGGTGGCGGCTGCGGTCGCGGTCTCGCTGGCCAGACGCGGTCATAAAGTCCACCTGACCACCTCCGATCCGGCAGCCAACCTGTCTTACACCCTGGATGGCTCGCTGCCAGGCCTTCAGGTTAGCCGTATCGATCCAAAGGCAGAGACTGAGCGCTATCGTCGCTTTGTGCTGGAAAATCAGGGAAAAGGGCTGGATGCGGAGGGACTGGCGGTACTGGAGGAAGATCTCCGTTCCCCCTGCACCGAAGAGATTGCCGTGTTTCAGGCATTCTCCCGGATCATCAAAGAGGCCAACGACCATTTTGTCATTATGGACACTGCGCCCACCGGGCATACGCTGCTGTTGCTGGATGCAACCGGGGCCTATCACCGGGAAATGGTGCGCCAGATGGGGCATGCTCACGATCACGTGATAACGCCAATGATGCAGCTGCAGGATCCGGAGAAGACCAGAGTCATTATCGTGACGCTTGCCGAAACCACGCCGGTACTGGAAGCGGCCGGGCTGCAGCAGGACTTACGCCGGGCCGGGATTGACCCCTGGGCGTGGGTCATCAATAACAGCCTCGCGGCCGCGAAGCCGTCCTCCCCGTTCCTGGTCACCCGTGCCCGTCGCGAACTGCCGCTGATCGACGACGTTGCCGGGCATTATGCACAGCGCATTGCCCTGACGCCACTGCTGAAGGACGACCCGGTAGGCGTGGACCTGCTGGCTGAAATGGCGGGCTGACAGGTGGGGCGACGCCCCACCTCCACTTAAAACATTTCCTTATACAGGTCATAAGATGAAGCGCTTAATCTGCCGTCGCGAATTCCGGTAGTGTGTCAGTCAACGTCACAGGAGTCATACAATGCACATTATCAATGCTGAAGAGCAGCACATTCCCGCCATACGCCGTATTTACGCCCATCATGTCCTGCACGGCACAGGCAGCTTCGAGACGGCCCCCCCGAACACGCAGGAAATGCTTGCCCGGGTGAAAAACGTTCAGTCACGTGGATTTCCCTGGTATATCGCCCTGCAGGGGGGCGGAAAAGCCTTACTCGATCATGCCTTAACATGGGCCCGGTCTCAGGGATACCGCCAGATGATAGCGGTTGTGGGGGACTGTGCGAACGTCGCGTCTGTAGCGCTGCATCTTCGCTCCGGATTTACTGAAATCGGCACGCTGAAGGACATCGGTTTCAAGCATGGCCGCTGGCTGGACACGGTGTTGCTGCAGTGTCAGCTGGGAAAAGGGAGCTGTACGCTGCCGGACAGTCCGGTACCCGGACGCTGAGGCAGGAGAAAGGGGGCATCGCCCCCTTTCGGTTATTTCAGCCGTTTCCCTGCCTCATCTACTACTTTCTCGCCGTCTTCCTTAGCAAATGCGCCTTTTTGCGCATCCGGAAGAATATCCAGTACCACTTCGGAAGGGCGGCACAGACGCGTTCCCAACGGTGTCACCACAATCGGACGGTTAATCAGGATCGGATGCTGAAGCATAAAATCGATTAACTGATCGTCAGTAAACTTATCTTCCGCAAGCCCCAGCTCTTCATAAGGCTCGACGTTTTTGCGCAGCAAAGCCCGGACTGAAATGCCCATATCTGCAATGAGTTTGACCAGCTCATCGCGTGACGGTGGATTTTCAAGGTAATGAATAACGGTCGGTTCATTACCACTGTTGCGGATCATCTCCAGCGTATTACGCGACGTGCCGCAGGCCGGATTGTAATAAATGGTGATGTTGCTCATATCAGTATCTCATTACAAAGTGAAAGAGAGACGTAGCGCCAGCGCTGCCAGCGTTACAAACAGCACAGGCAGAGTCATAACGATCCCGGTGCGGAAATAGTATCCCCAGGTGATGGTCATATTCTTCTGTGTAAGGACATGCAGCCAGAGCAGCGTTGCCAGGCTACCAATAGGTGTAATTTTAGGTCCCAGATCGCAGCCAATCACGTTGGCGTAGATCATCGCTTCTTTGATAACGCCTGTTGCGGTGCTTCCATCGATAGAAAGAGCGCCAACCAGCACGGTAGGCATGTTGTTCATGATGGAAGACAGGAAGGCCGTCAGGAAGCCAGTACCCAGCGTCGCAGCCCAGAGTCCTTTATCCGCCAGTACATTCAGCACACCTGAAAGGTATTCGGTTAGCCCGGCGTTGCGCAGACCGTAGACCACCAGGTACATCCCCAATGAGAAGATGACGATCTGCCATGGCGCGCCGCGCAGCACTTTGCCAGTGTTAATGGCATGGCCTCGTTTAGCTACTGCAAACAGGATCACAGCGCCAACAGCCGCAATCGCGCTAACGGGAATACCGAGCGGCTCAAGGACAAAGAACCCAACCAGCAGAAGTATTAAAACTATCCAGCCGGTTCTGAAGGTTGCCAGATCTTTAATCGCTTTTGCCGGTGCTTTCAGAAGAGACAGGTCGTAAGTCGGTGGGATATCCTTGCGGAAGAACAGATGCAGCATAACCAGCGTGGCAACAATGGCTGCAATATCCACCGGCACCATTACCGACGCATACTCGGTGAAGTCCAGTCCAAAGAAGTCTGCAGAAACGATGTTAACCAGGTTGGACACGATAAGCGGCAGGCTGGATGTATCGGCAATAAACCCTGCAGCCATGACGAATGCCAGTGTCGTGCCTTTGCTGAACCCTAATGCCAGCAGCATGGCGATGACTATCGGCGTCAGAATAAGTGCCGCACCATCGTTGGCAAACAGTGCCGCCACCGCTGCACCAAGCAGAACGATATACGTAAAGAGCAAACGGCCACGACCGTTACCCCAGCGCGAAACATGCAATGCCGCCCATTCGAAAAAGCCGGACTCATCAAGCAGCAGGCTGATAATAATTACGGCAATAAAGGTCGCCGTCGCGTTCCAGACGATATTCCACACCACCGGAATATCGCCCACATGCACAACGCCAGATATCAGAGCCAGTCCCGCGCCCAGCATTGCACTCCAGCCGATCCCTAATCCCTTTGGTTGCCAGATAACCAAAACAATGGTCAGGACAAAAATAGCGCCTGCCAGTAACATAAAACCTCCTGACAGGGCGACTTTGTCGCCCTGTATATGTCAAAAAATTAGCTCATCAACTCTCTGAGCTTTTCAATACCGGCGGGCTCTGACGCCAGCACCGGAACAAGCGCTATACGGTCAGCATGCTGATCCTTAACAGCCTCAATCTGAGGCAATTCCTGATGAGCACGCTGACAAAGCAACGGAGAACGCGTATCCGCAATGGAAAGGCTGTTATTGATAATCCAGCCCCACGGATGAATCCCCGCTCTTTCAAGGTCAGCCTGCAGGTTTGCCGCTTCCAGGACCGGTGTGGTTTCAGGAAGCGTAACCAGCAGAACTTTGGTTCTATCCGGGTCCTGAAGCTGCATCATGGGGGTAGTAAAATGACCTTTACTCCCCATTTTTTTGGCAATCTCTCGGTGGTAAGCCCCGGTCGCATCCAGCAACAGCAGCGTGTGTCCGGTAGGGGCGGTATCCATGACAACAAAGCGCTTACCCGCTTCACGAATTACACGGGAGAAGGCCTGAAACACGGCAATTTCTTCTGTACAAGGAGAGCGTAAATCCTCTTCCAGTAACCGTTTCCCTGCTTCGTCCAGATCTCTTCCCTTCGTCTCAAGAACATGCTGGCGATAGCGTTCGGTTTCATCGTGAGGGTTGATGCGGCTGACCTGCAGGTTTTTGAGGCTGCCGTTCAGCGTTGTACTCAGGTGCGCAGCAGGATCAGAGGTCGTGAGATGCACGTCAAATCCCATGTCTGCCAGCCTGACGGCGATGGCAGCAGCCATCGTGGTTTTCCCTACACCACCTTTGCCCATCAGCATAATCAGGCCGTGTTCACTGCGAGCGATATCATCGACCAGGCCAGAGAGAGATAAGTTTTCAGGCGTGTACAGGATATTCGTTACCGGGAGCGGTAATGCCTCAGAACGGGTATCCAGCAGTCCCTTCAATGCTGAAACACCAACCATATTGACTGGCTGGAGTAACAGGGTATCTGTCGGTAGCTCAGATAAACCGGCAGGAAGATTTGCCAGTGCCTCCTGCTCACGTTGCCATATCGCCGCGGCCAGGGCGTCATGTTCAGCTTCGGCTTCAGGCAGCACACCATTAATCACCAGATATTGATTTTTCAGGCCAATCTCAGCCAGTTCCTCATGAGTGCGGGCGACTTCCTGCAGCGTAGAATTTTGCAGTCGTGCAACCAGAACCAGGCGGGTACGTTCAGGATCGGACAAAGCCTCTACCGCATGAGCATACTGCTCACGCTGCTTTTCCAGCCCGGCCATTGGGCCAAGACAGGAAGCACCATCTGGATTACTTTCAATGAAGCTACTCCAGGCACCGGGAAGCTGGAGCAGACGAATCGTGTGGCCCGTCGGCGCTGTATCAAAAATGATGTGATCAAAGCGGGTCAGCAGGGAAGCGTCTGTTAGTAAGCCCGTGAATTCATCGAACGCAGCAATCTCAGTCGTACAGGCTCCTGAAAGCTGCTCGCTGATACTGTTAACAACGTCATCAGGCAAAAGACCTTTGATAGGATCAACGATTCTGGCACGATATTGCCGGGCGGCTTCCTGCGGGTCAATCTCCAGTGCGGAAAGTGCAGGAACTGCTGTCACAGGGCGAATCGTGTTACCGATAGCCTGATCGAATACCTGACCGACATTGGAGGCCGGGTCGGTACTGACCAGCAAAACCCGCTTACCCTGTTCGGCAAGGCGGATAGCCGTCGCGCAGGAAATGGAAGTTTTTCCTACACCTCCCTTGCCAGTAAAAAACAGGTAAGGCGGGATATTCTGTAAGAATTTCATATGTCCTCCTGACATATTCAGCAACAGGAAGTATTACCACCACAGCAACTGGTGGGAGCTAACCCTACCTTCTCCAGCGGAATACCGAACCAGCGAGCCAGCTCAGCGCGTTTTGGGTATCGCCCAGCCATCACCGTTTCGCCGTCCAGCAACAGCAGCGGAAGCCCTTCTGCGCCGGATGCGTCGAGGAAGGATTTCGCTTTCTCATTGTGAACAAAGCTCATGGGCTGCTGCGCCAGGTTGTAACGTTCAACCTGTACACCACGTTCTTTCAGCCACTGCACATCAGCAGAAAAATCAACCAGAACCTGATCGACATCTGAACCACATACACCGGTACTGCAGCACATTGCTGGGTCAAACACCGTTAACGTCTTCATTCTGAATACCTCATACATTCGAAAAAACACATATGTTCAGGCAAATTTTTTTTAGATGCAAACAGCCTTACCGCTACCAGAGCAGTTTGCCGATGCCAGCTTACGGGCGATGGCCTGTACGTCGTCCTGTTGGCTTAACCAGGCCTGCTCAATCACCTGAGCAGCCCAGGAAGGAATATGCGGGGATAAGCGATAATGAACCCATTTCCCCTGCTTGCGATCCAGCAATAGACCGCTTTCCCGGAGCATTGCCAGATGACGGGAAATCTTGGGCTGGGACTCATCCAACGCCGTGCAGAAATCGCAGACGCACAGTTCTCCCATCTCCCTGAGCAGCAGGACAATACCCAGACGGGTTTCATCGGACAGGTTTTTGAAAAGCTTAAGGGCTGTAAGGGTCATTATTCCTCCTGTTCGGTTGCGTAAAGCATACGCCCGGAGACAAAAAAAACAACCATACATTCGGAAAATCGAATGTGTGAAAGTGTCAGATGACGCTGTCACGCTGGTATACGTCCGTTACTTTCCGGGGAAAATACATGTGTGTTACAGAGATCCGACTTAGACAATTTCCGGATCTGCACGGCGGGAAACCTGCCATTGATATGATAATCGTACTAAACACATAAAATAATACTGAATGTGATATTTATCATTAATCATAAAATCACATCTGATATGATGTTTTCTAAATGCGATGTAAATTATACGAAGTATGATTTTTGATTAAACCGGACATGTTCAGACGGAGTGTGCAGGATGTATGAAGATATGTTGTTTTCGCTCAGCTATGAGCAGATGACGCAGATGGCAGAAGAGGAAATAAAGCAATGCGATTTTCGCAGGGATGGCACCCATTATGTCTGGGAAGTGAACAAGGCTCATGACATCCTCCGCTTCTGGTATCTCCTGGCGCTGCGCGGACACACTGGCCTGGCCACAACACGGGTCGAAGCAGACTATAAACGGCTTAAAACGCTCATATCCGAGAGGGATGAGGGGCAATGATGCGGGAAAAATCCCGACGTCCGTCGCCGCTGCAGCGGCGGGTGCTGATTGTGCTGGCCGCCCTCGATGCGAAACGTCCTGGACCGGTGGCCACGCGGGATATTGAGCGGGTGCTGGAGCAGGGCGGGGACGCCCCGGTATACGGGCCGAACCTGCGTGCCTCCTGCCGGCGCATGGAAGCCGCGGGCTGGCTGCGCACCCTGCGCGCGCCGAACCTGCAGCTGGCCGTCGAGCTGACGGATGCCGGCCGTGCGCTGGCCGCCCCGTTTCTCGCTGACGAACAGGCGCGCGTCCTGGCGGAGCAGCGCGCGACGGCGATCCGGGTTCTGCCTCTGGTCCCGCCTGTCCAGGCAGATGAGGCTGACGACCGGCCGGTGGAGCTGGATGGTCGATGGCACCTGGCGTTGCGGGGTGACTACGTGATCCGTCTTGACGGCACCACCTGCCTGCAGCTGTGGAATGCGGCCGGGCAGGTGACACGCCTGGAAGGCGATCCCCTGCAGGTCGCCACCTGGCTGCAGTCCTGTCACGATGCGGGGATTGCGGTCCGGGTACAGATTAATGAGAGCGCCACGCCGGAGGCGGGCACGGTGGACGTTACCGCGCCGGCGGACCAGACCGGCACCTGGTGCCGTCAGCTGGACGCCGCGCTGCAGGCGGAGGGGATCACCGGGCTGACTGAGGATATTCAACTGGCCGTGGTCAGTCCTGAAGCGTCCCTGCGGATGCTGCCGGCACCGGCGCGCCTGCTGCACGTTCTGCGCGACGCGGACCCGCTCACTGCTGCCACATACGAGGAAGACACGGTGGCCGCGCTGGCTGACCTGCTGGCCCGCGCGGGGTTCACGGACGACCAGGCGCAGGAGCTGCAGTGGCACCGCATCCGCTGGCCGCTGATGAGTCAGGAAGAAGCTGACCGGCGCGAGCTGAACAGCCTGCTGGATGAACTGGAACAGCGACAGCTGTACTGCAACCGCGGGCAGCTGACGGAGATTGTGTTTTCGCCAGTTCGCAAACCCGGAGAGCGCTGGACTGAACGTCTGCAGTGGCTCCTGATGACGGATGGATTCGGGTTCCGCAGTCCGCTGTCGCGTGAAGCGGCCTCACGGGCGCTGGCTATCCTGGCCGGTTACACGGGACGGGAGGTGGCGGAGCATCTGGCCACGGTGATGGTGTGGAACGACGCCGAAGCAGGAGAGAGGCCCTGAGTCCATTGTCTTCAGCAGGCCACGTTCATCCTGGCGTGACCGGCTCGCGCTGCAAAAAATGACTGACGAACTCCGGCCTGGAGCATGAGAACCGGGACTGTACCCAACCACCACAAGGAACAAGAGCTAAAACATGAAAGTCACTGAAAACCGACTGGACACCCTGATCGATAACCTGAACACCCTGATTTGCGAGGACAGCCTGCTCACGCGCCAGGAGCGTGAAACCCTGGTGCGGGCCGTGGCCGCCATCGGCGCCATGAAAGCGCGCGTCGGCATGAAAAAGCCCGCGGTACCGGCATCGTCGAAACCGAAGGAAGAGAAACAGGCACCTGTACCTGACCCACGCTTTCCGAATGCCCGCCAGGCCTGGGTGGCTGAAGAGGAAACTTTATTACTGGATGCGCTCGATGGCGTCCCGAATGATGATATTGGTAAGCATCTTTTCTGGCTTTCCGAAAAACTGGGGAGAACGCCGTTCAGCGTCGCCTGCAAAATCGCGTCACAAAGACATCTGACAAATGGATGGAAAGAGCAGTTCAGGGAAGTTTCGGATAAAATTCGCTTGTCCGGCCTGAGCATCAGTGATTATCTTAAGCAGAACGGCACGGGCCATAACGCCTGAAAGAAATTTGCGTTATTTGTAAAATTAAATACCAGGGACGCCTCAGGATATAAAAAACTAATGACGAAACAGGAATGGATTTTACGACTACGGCGCTGTACATCGAAGGAAACCTTGGAAAGGATAATAGAAAAAAATAAATATTCTCTGTCAGATGATGAGCTTGAGCATTTCAATGCCGCGGTTGATCACCGGCTGGCGGAGATGACGATGGGAAAGTTGTATGACCGGGTACCGCCAGGTGTCTGGAAATTTGTGAAATAGAACAGGTGACCTTATGAGTTACGGCTGGCTCTTCGAAAATCCGGATGATGACATTTCGGGTTATAATCATATCAATCTGGAACACCTCCCTCCGGAGCTAAAACAGGTTGCTCTCCAGATAGTACAAAATCAGTTTGATCGTGATACTGCAGAGAAAAAACTGGCAGAATTAATCCAGCAACTCGAGTTTGATATAACTGCAGCAGAACTGTCAGCATATCTTTTTAAACCGGGCCATGCCTGACGGCTAACCCGGTAGCGATAATAGTGGAGACCGACGGAGGGCTTCACTTTGGCCGCGGGATCAGCGTCCTGCGGATGGTTTCCATCAGAAGTTGATAGTGCACAGACGGGCTTTTATCCAGCCGCAGACCGTTCTTCCAGCATTCATCCGAAAATTGTTCCGCTTCATTACAGGTACGATCTTCAGGCTGCCGGCTCTCAAGCCAGCGAGTCTGTACTTCTTAATCTGTTCTGTTCATTAACTTAGTCCTTGCCTCGTTAGGGGATGACATCCCTGATTGTGCTGTCATGACACGACAAACACATCAACTTATGTTACGAAATCGATTCAAGTAACTGATATTTAACATAAAACGCATTATCGGTACTTTGAAGTGTATAGCATTTGCTATACGTTCGTGTTGTGTTATTCTTGTATATCAATTGCTATACAAGAGAGGTGTGTATGAAATCAGATGTTCAACTCAACCTAAGAGCTAAAGAGTCTCAGAGGGCACTCATCGATGCCGCTGCAGAAATCCTTCATAAATCGCGAACCGACTTTATCCTGGAGATGGCCTGCAAGGCTGCGGAGAATGTGATCCTTGATCGCCGTGTTTTCAATTTTAACGACGAACAGTATGCAGAGTTCATCGATATGCTCGATGCACCAGTCGAGGATGAGCCCGCCATTAATAAACTACTGGCAAGGAAACCTCAGTGGGACGTATAACCACGCCCGAGCCGTTATCCAGCTCTCATCAGCTGGCTGAGTTCGTCAGTGGAGAGACAGTCCTCGATGAATGGCTAAAACAGAGAGGTTTAAAAAATCAAGCTCTTGGCGCTGCCCGAACGTTCGTTGTTTGCAAGACGGGTACGAAGCAAGTAGCTGGTTTTTACTCTTTGGCCACCGGTAGCGTTAACCATACGGAAGCGACAGGTAGTCTTCGGCGTAACATGCCAGATCCTATACCGGTGATTATACTCGCTCGCCTGGCGGTAGATGTCTCATTGCACGGAAAAGGGGTTGGCGCCGATTTACTCCACGATGCAGTTCTACGGTGTTATCGCGTAGCTGAGAACATTGGGGTTCGTGCGATAATGGTTCATGCGCTTACTGAAGAAGCCAAAGGTTTCTATGCTCACCATGGATTTAAGGCATCACAAACTCATGAGAGGACTCTGTTTCTAAAGCTTCCATGACTGGTTGCTGGAATGGGAAAGTAGCTGGTTACCGTCTTAACATATTGATTTTTATGTTATTTATTCTAATATTTAACATAATCTTTGTTAAGCGCACTAAGGTTGTAATGGCTCAATAGTAATGTCCGCCTGGGGGCTGCGGATGTTTTCCTGGACTGTTATGTTGTGATCCCAAGATGCTGCCGGTACTTCACAGGACTCATTGCACCTAATGATAGCTTGATACGTTTCTCGTTATACCAGCGTATGTACCTGTCCAGGAAGCAGATAAATTTTTCCAGCGTGATACCCGCCCAGTCTCTGCCATAGAACATTTCGTTTTTGATACGCCCGAAGAAGCCTTCACACGCAGCATTATCCGACGAGCATCCTTTGCGCGACATGGACCTTATAAGTCCGGAGGTGTTGATACGCTCGAGCCAGCCCGGCCACCGGTAATGGCCACCACGATCGCTGTGTATCACCGGTTTATCATGTTCGTTGAGCGTATCGAGTGCGTCATCGAGCATCGTATTCACCAGCGTCGCGTCCGGGCGTGTTCCTATCGACCAGCTTACAACCTGGCCATCAAAGCAGTCGATAACCGGCGACAGATAGACTTTTCCAGCCGGAAGCTGGAACTCCGTAATATCGGTCAGCCACTTCTCATTTGGCCTGCAGGAACTAAAATCCCGGGCGAGTAAATTTTCCGGTGCCGGACCGATTTCGCCACAGTAAGAGTTATATCGTCGTCGCCTGGTGCGCTTAACAACGAGCTGCTCTTCTGCCATCAGTCTGCGGACAACCTTTTCAGAAATAACCCTGTTGTTACTGCGAAGCATCGCGTGAAGGCGCCGGTAGCCGTAACAGCGGTAATTCTCCTCAAAGATATCGGCCATGATCACGCGTATTTCCGCATACTTATCGTACAGACGTTTGCTGGCTTTGTGGTAAAAATAACAGCTGCGGGCAAGTTGCAGAACGCTTAGCAACTCAGCAACGGGGTACTTTTTCTTAAGGGCATCAACTATCAGGGTTTTCTCCCTGTTTTTCAGTTTCAGAAAGCTGATGCCCAGATCTTTTTTTATCAGTTCATTCGCCTTTGTCAGTATGTCACGTTCGAGCTGCAGCTGATGAACCTGCTTCCTGAGATGCTGGATTTCACCGAGTAAAGCATCCTGATTTTTATCCTGAGGGGCTGCCTTTCGTTTGCGCATGGATTGATAAGCCTCGTCACTGATAAGGTCTTTCTTCCATTTGTACAGGACCGGGACGCTGACGCCTATGCTTTGTGCAACTTTACGCGCGGTTCCACGTCGGTTACAGAGCTCCCGGACGGCCTGAGACCTCTCTTGCGGGCTGAAGCATTTGCTTGTGCCTGAGCGAATGACCAGGGGACGCGCATTTGGGTAAAACTCTTCAATCCAGCGCTTTAGAATTTCGTTACTGGGGTAGCCGATGGCTCGGCGAGTGTACGACAGGCAACCACCGTGAGTAAGATAATGCTCAACAGCAGCAATTTTCTGTGTACGTGAATAGCGTTCTCTTGGTTTTAATTCCCTGGGTAAATCGCCCTTCTCTTCATAAATCCGAACCCAACGGCCCAGCTGTTTTGTGGAAGGATATCCCAGCTCCATGACGACAACGGAGGCTTTCTTTCCGTACCGGTAATAGAGTTCGACGGCCCGAATCCGGTCCTCGTATGAATGCATAAATTAACTCCTGAAGGTCCAGGAATTTGTCCGCACTTCCCTGTGGCTCAATTCAGATGTCCGCGCTATGGTAAGCTTCACTGGTCCGTTTAAACTACCGGGAGGCATATCATGAGCGCAGAAAGCTCAGGAGTGTTTACTTTGAAAGAGATCAACCGGATCAAGATTATACAGGACGTCATTGAACGTCGCATCACAACGCGCCGTGCGGCCGAGCACCTCGGTATCAGCGACAGGCAATGCCGCAGACTTCTTGCCCGTTACCGTGAAGGCGGACCGCTTGGTATGGCCAGCAGACGATGTGGCATGCGTGGTAACCGCCAGTTGCCACCCGGGCTCGCAGATCAGGCTCTGGAACTGATCAAGACGCGTTATGCTGATTTCGGTCCGACTCTGGCGCGTGAAAAGCTCGAAGAACTCCACGGACTGTTTCTTGGCAAAGAAACTGTCCGGCGCATCATGGTGCGGGCTGGCTTATGGGTTCCCCGTAAACAACGTGCCGCAAGGATCCCTCAACCACGGTACCGGCGTCCGTGTACTGGTGAGCTGATACAAATAGATGGCTGTGATCACGACTGGTTTGAAGGCCGTGGCCCGGCCTGCACCGCGCTGGTCTATGTTGATGATGCAACCAGCAAACTGATGGAACTGTTGTTTGTTAAATCGGAGTCCACGTTTTCTTACTTCGAAGCCACGCGGCGCTATATCGATAAGCATGGTAAACCGCTGGCACTGTACAGCGATAAAGCCGGTGTTTTTCGTGTTAACAATAAACACGCCACAGGCGGAGACGGGCATACTCAGTTTGGGCGAGCCATGCATGAACTGAACATCCAGACTATCTGTGCAGAAACCAGTCCCGCCAAAGGGCGTGTAGAACGAGCTCACCTCACTTTACAGGATCGTCTGGTCAAAGAGCTGCGGTTACAGGGCATTTGTTCAATGGAGGCTGCAAATGACTTCGCTGAGGCCTATATGGCTGACTATAACCGCCGTTTTGGCAAAGTACCGCGACATGATTTTGACGTACACCGTGCTGTAGAACATGATGAGGACCTGGGGCTTATTTTCACTGTTCGTGAAAAACGTAAAGTCTCAAAATCGTTGACGATACAATATGATAAAATGTTGTACCTGATTGAAGACAGCGAACTGAGTCGCCGTGCAATAGGTAAATATATCGATGTGTATCACTATCCTGATGGCAGAAAAGAGCTGCGCCTGAACGGTACGCTACTTCCCTACTCTACCTACGACCGACTGTCAGAAATCGACCAGGGCGCGATTGTCGATAACAAGCGTCTTGGCCGAACCCTGGAGTTTATCAGTCTGGTGCAGAGCAAGCGGGATAACACGCGCTCTCAGTCAATTCCCGCTGGAGATGGCCCTTCCCGACGACGGCCAAAGCAGGAAGGGAAGAAATCCCAGCGCTCACTGGATAATGATGACATGCTCGAAGCACTCAAACAGCTTCAGTCACGTTCAGAGGACATTTTTGGTAAAAGAGCCCGCTGATGGTACTCACTGGCCGGACAGTGGTTGCTCACCAGTTGATATTGTCCGGCCAGACCCATGATGTATTATTCATTTCGTTCAGCATCTTTATGTCCTGCTTTTCACGGGCATACTTACCCCATAATGAATGAAAAGAACGAACAATACTGATTAATTGCTTTTTTCTTTGCTCCGGAGATAGGCTGATAAAATAGCAGCACCTGCTGTCAATATTATCCTCAATGAAATTAAAATCAGAGTCTGATGCATATTTTACTGTTAGCATAATATCATTCGACGTTGTTCTCTCAGACTCTGTTAATGCTGATTCTATCAGGTATTCAAAGGCATACATGACAGACAGCTGGTTTTTGTCTGTCTGAATATAACCCATTGAGTTTCTGAGTATTGAGGACTGTACCAGGACCAGAGGCCATAAAAGCTCAACACCATAAAGCTTATATGTATCATGTTGATCATACTGATGTTGCTCAACACGACGATTACCTTCCCGTGCTTTACGAATATCATAGGCAAGGGATAACATAAATCCGTCTTTAACTTTAATCAGTGGGCTTTCATCCACGATGTAATGAATGAGTTCATGTAATTCATTCAGGGCTTCTGAATCTCCCCACAGTATAAAACCTGCATTGTTCGGCGTTAACTCGTATCGAAGCATGGGCTCAATCATCCTGTTGTTTCAGTCGGAGGAAAGTCTATCAGTAAAGAGAATGAGAGATCAAAGTGGTCATTTTAATTGAGCTGGATAACGGACATTTCAATTGAGCCTTGACAAAGGTTGTCAGCACAAAGCGTTATTGTCGTCTCAGCACAATTCACACGCGTCGTGTACGCTAAGCCTTCATTTTGCTCAGCACAGGACCGCGATCTTATGTTGGTGACTATGACAGACAAAGAACTTTACCGGCTTGGCATCATTCAGCGAGTATTTGACCGGGCTTTGCTTCAGCGCGACGCAGCAGACATACTTAAGCTCAGTGTTCGTCAGGTGCAGCGTCTTGTGCGTCTGTACCGGACAGATGGCGCAACCGCATTTGCATCTTCCCGCCGTGGACGTCCTGCAAACAACCGGATCGATGAAGAAACACGCTGTAAAGCCCTGGATTTGATCCGGTGCCACTATTCAGATTTTGGCCCAACGCTCGCAACCGAAAAACTGGCTGAACGCCATCATATATATCTCTCCGTTGAAACCATCCGTAACTGGATGACAGCCGACGGTCTCTGGCGTCCTCATTCCCGCCGGCGAACCCGGGTTTACCAGCCGCGCTATCGTCGCGACTGTTTCGGCGAACTGGTTCAGATCGATGGCTCTCACCATGACTGGTTCGAAGGAAGAGCCCCAAAATGCTGTCTTCTGGTCTTCATGGATGACGCCACAGGTCGCCTGATGCACCTGCGATTCTGTGATTCAGAAAACGCGTTTGACTACATGATGGCTACCCGGCAATACATTGATAAACATGGTAAACCTGTCGCATTTTACAGCGACAAGCATGCGGTGTTCAGGGTCAGCGGACCCGAGAGCCGACGTACCGGCACAACCCAGTTCGGACGGGCTCTCCGGGAACTGGCGATCGAATTGATTTGTGCCAACAGCAGCCAGGCAAAAGGTCGCGTGGAACGGGTAAATAAAACGCTCCAGGATCGACTGATTAAAGAGATGCGCCTGCAGAACATCAGCTCGGTTGCTGAAGCCAATCAGTGGATTGAACATTTCATGTCTGATTTTAACCGTCGTTTCTCCCGGCCGGCAAAATACCCTAAAGATCTGCACCGTGCGGTCACACAGAGTCCACTGGAGCTGAATGATATCTTCGCCTGGCAGGAGCTACGGACCTTATCGAAAGCACTGACTTTTCAGTATGATAAAGTCATGTATATCATTGAACCCACCGAACAAAATACGCGCATAGCAGGTGAAAAAATTACCGTTTATGATTACCCTGACGGAAGCATTACTTTCCGGCATCAGCACCGGCCACTGGGTTATAAGATTTTCGATAAACTGACCTGCGTTGATCAGGGGGCGGTTGTTGATAACAAACGACTGGGTGCCGTTCTGAGGCTGGCACAGCAGAAACAGGACGAGCTGGAGGCTGAAGGAAAGCGAATGCGCAGTACAAAAATGCCCCGCAGGCGCGCTCAGGAGCGTGCACTGGAAGAGCTCAGGGCGATCAACCCGGTGCTGGCCAGTCCGCAGGATTTTATCCCCAGCCTGAAGCGATGAGCCCTTCCCTCACCTGTGGATCTGATATGGCCGACAGATGAGAGAAAAATGGACGACAACAAACCAGTGCTCCTGACACTTCACGAAGCGCTACGCCTGGATTTGATTGAAGCCTATATGGCGCGGGAAATCACGCTGGCAGAAGTGGCAGAGTCCATGGAGCTCACCCGTCGTCAGTGCTCCCGCCTGATTAAGCGCTATCGCGAGCTGGGGCCAGCCGGTCTGGTCAGCCGGCGCCGTGGAAAGCCCGGCAATCATCAGTTAAACACCACCATCAGAGATCAGGCACTGCAGCTTATTCGCTCACGCGGCCGGGGTATGAATCCGTCAGCCATCTGGCGAATTCTGACCACAGAATACGGTGTCCGGATTTCAAAAGAGACCGTACGTAAACTGATGATAGCCGAGAAAACCTGGCAACCACGTTCTTCCTCCAAAGCCTGACTCAACCTTAAAAAGGCATTGTCCAGACTCTCCACTGACGTCAGGTCAGCTTTGTTTTCAGCACGACATTTCAACATTGGCTAGACATACAGTGTAACAGCTAAATTGAGATGTCCGTCTCGGGGCTGCGGATGTTTTCCTGGACTGTT
Source organism: Citrobacter sp. CFNIH10 (assembly GCF_002934585.1). Lineage (NCBI taxonomy): Bacteria > Pseudomonadati > Pseudomonadota > Gammaproteobacteria > Enterobacterales > Enterobacteriaceae > Citrobacter > Citrobacter sp. CFNIH10. Next base: position 92,660 of record NZ_CP026212.1, on the reverse strand, counting down.
ATGTTGTGATCCCAAGATGCTGCCGGTACTTCACAGGACTCATTGCACCTAATGATAGCTTGATACGTTTCTCGTTATACCAGCGTATGTACCTGTCCAGGAAGCAGATAAATTTTTCCAGCGTGATACCCGCCCAGTCTCTGCCATAGAACATTTCGTTTTTGATACGCCCGAAGAAGCCTTCACACGCAGCATTATCCGACGAGCATCCTTTGCGCGACATGGACCTTATAAGTCCGGAGGTGTTGATACGCTCGAGCCAGCCCGGCCACCGGTAATGGCCACCACGATCGCTGTGTATCACCGGTTTATCATGTTCGTTGAGCGTATCGAGTGCGTCATCGAGCATCGTATTCACCAGCGTCGCGTCCGGGCGTGTTCCTATCGACCAGCTTACAACCTGGCCATCAAAGCAGTCGATAACCGGCGACAGATAGACTTTTCCAGCCGGAAGCTGGAACTCCGTAATATCGGTCAGCCACTTCTCATTTGGCCTGCAGGAACTAAAATCCCGGGCGAGTAAATTTTCCGGTGCCGGACCGATTTCGCCACAGTAAGAGTTATATCGTCGTCGCCTGGTGCGCTTAACAACGAGCTGCTCTTCTGCCATCAGTCTGCGGACAACCTTTTCAGAAATAACCCTGTTGTTACTGCGAAGCATCGCGTGAAGGCGCCGGTAGCCGTAACAGCGGTAATTCTCCTCAAAGATATCGGCCATGATCACGCGTATTTCCGCATACTTATCGTACAGACGTTTGCTGGCTTTGTGGTAAAAATAACAGCTGCGGGCAAGTTGCAGAACGCTTAGCAACTCAGCAACGGGGTACTTTTTCTTAAGGGCATCAACTATCAGGGTTTTCTCCCTGTTTTTCAGTTTCAGAAAGCTGATGCCCAGATCTTTTTTTATCAGTTCATTCGCCTTTGTCAGTATGTCACGTTCGAGCTGCAGCTGATGAACCTGCTTCCTGAGATGCTGGATTTCACCGAGTAAAGCATCCTGATTTTTATCCTGAGGGGCTGCCTTTCGTTTGCGCATGGATTGATAAGCCTCGTCACTGATAAGGTCTTTCTTCCATTTGTACAGGACCGGGACGCTGACGCCTATGCTTTGTGCAACTTTACGCGCGGTTCCACGTCGGTTACAGAGCTCCCGGACGGCCTGAGACCTCTCTTGCGGGCTGAAGCATTTGCTTGTGCCTGAGCGAATGACCAGGGGACGCGCATTTGGGTAAAACTCTTCAATCCAGCGCTTTAGAATTTCGTTACTGGGGTAGCCGATGGCTCGGCGAGTGTACGACAGGCAACCACCGTGAGTAAGATAATGCTCAACAGCAGCAATTTTCTGTGTACGTGAATAGCGTTCTCTTGGTTTTAATTCCCTGGGTAAATCGCCCTTCTCTTCATAAATCCGAACCCAACGGCCCAGCTGTTTTGTGGAAGGATATCCCAGCTCCATGACGACAACGGAGGCTTTCTTTCCGTACCGGTAATAGAGTTCGACGGCCCGAATCCGGTCCTCGTATGAATGCATAAATTAACTCCTGAAGGTCCAGGAATTTGTCCGCACTTCCCTCTGACCAAATAGACATGTCCGCGCTACAGTCTCGCCACCGCGATCGCTGCTTTCAAAGGATGAGACTCATGACGGCATACGGAACGGAGTTTTTCTCGATGAACGATGTAAACCGACTCAGGATCCTGCAGGACGTTATCGACCGGCGTCTTACCACGCGTCTTGCAGCAACCCGACTTGAGATCTCTGACAGGCACTGCCGCCGGCTACTCGAGCGCTATCGTGAACACGGACCGCTATCGCGGGTTAACCGCCGACGTGGTCAGCCTAGTAACCGACAGTTGATGCCTGGCCTCGCTGAGCGTGCGCTGCGCATCATTCGCGAACGTTACGCCGACTTTGGCCCGACATTGGCCTGCGAGAAGCTTGCTGAGATTCATGACCTTTATCTTGCTAAAGAGACTGTACGTAAGCTTATGACCCGGGATGGTTTATGGATCCCTCGTAAGTTACGGCCACCTCGTGTGCATCAGCCACGCCCACGTCGGGCCTGCACCGGCGAACTCATCCAGATTGATGGCAGTGAACATCGCTGGTTCGAGGACCGTGGTCCGGCCTGCACGCTGCTCGTTTACGTTGATGATGCAACAAGTCGGTTGATGCAGCTTCTGTTCGTCAGTTCGGAGTCCACGTTCACCTATTTTGAAGCCACCCGGGGATATCTGGAGCGCTACGGTAAGCCTCTGGCATTCTACAGCGACAAAGCCAGCGTCTTCAGGATCAACAACAAGCAGGCCACCGGCGGAGATGGCCAGACTCAGTTTGGTCGTGCCATGAACGAGCTGAATATCACTGGTATCTGTGCCAACACCAGTTCAGCCAAGGGGCGTGTTGAACGGGCTCATCTGACATTACAGGACCGCCTGGTCAAGGAACTGCGGCTCCGCGGTATCAGCACACCTGAGGCTGCAAACGCCTTTGCTGATGAGTTCATGGAAGATTACAACCGTCGGTTTGCAAAGCCGCCACGTCACGATTTTGACGTACATCGCCAGCTGGATAATGGCGAAAACCTGCAGGCGACATTCACCTGGCGCGAGCAGCGTAAGGTCTCGAAAAACCTGACATTACAGTATGATAAAAAGCTTTATCTGCTTGAAGATAATGAAGAAAACCGGCGTTTTCAGGGGAAGTACATCGAGGTATGGCAATACCCGGATGGTGACATTGAGCTCCGGGCCAGCGGCACTTCCCTGCCCTTTACCACTTACGACCGACTGGGAGAACTGGACCAGGGCGCCATCATCGACAACAAGCGTCTGGGACGTGCCCTGGAAATGATAAAGCTGGTTCAGGACAAACGGGACAACACCCGCTCACAGGCCCTGCCATCACTGGACGGCCAGACCTCACGCAGAAAGAAACAACCCGGCAAGAAATCACAACGAAGTCTGGACCATAACGACATGCTGGAAGCCCTGCAGCAACTTCAGACCCGGAGTAAAGACATCTTCGGCAAAGGCTGAAACATAACCTACATGCGGACATTTCAATTTAGATTGATGTTCAGGATAAACGCGATAACAACCGTTCACAGGCGATCCCTGCCGGTGATGGCTCTTTGCGGCGGCGCAGAAAACCAACAGAGAAATAATCGCAGCGCTCACTGAACGGCGACGACATGTTAGATGCGTTGAAGACATTGCAGTCACGTTCTGAGAAAAGTTCCAATGTTTAACGAGCGATTAAAAAATATATTAAATCATTATTCTCTCATTTCTCTGTTGCAATACTGACCTCCCAGGGCCTGTGTAATTCTGTCACCAAATAGTATCGTCAGACTACGATCATAGTAAATGGTTTCACCAGTGATAGATTCATGCTTTAATATTATCCCATAGCCATATCTTTCAAGCATATTCATACCCACCCTTGCCAAATTGTAAGAATAATTTATTCCCCAAATGGAACCATTTCTTCCTTCAAAAAACTCCGCTCTGTAATATCTTTTTAGAAATTCATAGTGTGCGTCTTCACTAAACATACCCCCTCCCGCTACAGAATTTACATAACAGTTTTTTATAATAAAAAGATGAAATGCATAAATATATATCCCGTTTTTCCTCTGCCGCCCACCATTCACAGATAGAGGATATAATCCTATATTATTTATTGTATGCTTAAATCATTTGATGACTATGGTTTCATATATTTTCATCATGTTAGCACCCATGATGTATGTTTATTTTTTCTGAAGCATACCAATAATCAAACCCCGTTCAACATAACAACATAAAATAATTTATAACAAATTTAGTTGAAACTTAATATATGAAATAGTGACTTTCCATAAGCAGATCATTAGTTTATAGGGCATCCTAACGATGCAGGCTCCTCCTGGCAAAACTGTCGATGATGAGATTTTTTTTGCGGTATATTCCACTTATTTTGGTGGTATTCAGTTTATGCAAAACAATACCGACAAAAGACTGAACCGTTTTTTTGGAGATCAGCAGGCTACGGGAAATTTCATCTATCGAATAACCATTTAAAATCATATTGATAACATGTGTTTCTCTTTTGGTAAATGACAACTTGTCCCTCTTCAGATTGATCCCCATTTTTTTAAACGCCTGCCTCATCATGAGATATTCATTACCGCTTAATTCAGTGTCAATGCATACCGCTTCACGCCCTGTCCCGCTCATTCCTGACGCCGGTTTTAATAAAAAGATAAGATTGACCGGTGAAATGTGTAGGTACTTGAGACGTTCGGCATCGCCGGTGTTCAGCTCTGACTCCACAATCACCACATCGCTGTTGCTGAAGGCAATATCGCTGACCCGTGAAAACACAACCCTGTTGACGGAGAGGCTGTTGTCGCTGAACATACATTTCAGACCTACAAGCATGAAATTATTATTGGTAATAACATAGATATTCATATAGTCCCCGCAGCAATACCTTTTGCGAAGCGTCCCGTTCCTTATGTTCTGACAAAGTGGTGCCTGTATTGGTGTCGCCGGGTAACTATGACGTACTCCGGCTCAGCGGAGTACGTCAACTGCTCTACTGGTGCGCCGCTAGCACGCTATTCACGATTTCCACCGCTTCTTTCTCGATCTGCTTGCGATGTGCTTCCCCGAGGAAGCTCTCGCAGTAGATCTTGTAAGCGTCTTCCGTACCTGACGGTCGGGCGGCGAACCAGCCGTTGTCGGTCATCACTTTCAGGCCACCAATCGATGCGCCGTTGCCCGGCGCGGCGGTCAGACGCGCAGTGATCGGGTCACCCGCCAGCTGACTGGCCCTGACCATTTCCGGCGACAGCTTCGACAGCACCGCTTTCTGTGCGGAAGTGGCCGAAGCCTGCAGCCGGTTATAGCTCGGCGCGCCGAAGCGGGCGGCCAGTTCGTCGTAGTGCTCCTGCGGGTTTTTACCGGTGACGGCGGTGATTTCCGCCGCCAGCAGGCACATGATGATCCCGTCTTTGTCGGTCGACCACGGCGTTCCGTCAAAACGCAGGAACGAGGCGCCCGCGCTCTCTTCTCCGCCGAAGCCGAAGCTGCCGTCGAACAGGCCGTCAACAAACCATTTAAAGCCCACCGGCACTTCAACCAGCCTGCGGCCGAGGTCGTTCACCACACGGTCGATCATCGCGGAAGAGACCAGCGTCTTGCCCACCGCCACATCCTGGCCCCACTGCGGGCGATGCTGGAACAGGTAGTTAATCGCCACCGCCAGATAGTGGTTCGGGTTCATCAGCCCTGCCGGCGTGACGATGCCGTGACGGTCATAATCTGGATCGTTAGCAAAAGCCAGGTCAAACTTATCGCGCAGCGCCAGCAGGCCCGCCATTGCGCACTCAGATGAGCAGTCCATGCGAATGGCGCCGTCTTTATCCAGATGCATAAAGCGGAAGGTTTGATCGACGTGATCGTTGACGATAGTCAGGTCGAGCTTGTAGTGCCCGGCAATACGTTTCCAGTATTCGATACCGGACCCGCCCAGCGGATCGATCCCGAGCTTGAGGCCGGCTTTCTGAATTGCCGCCATGTCGACGATATCCGCCAGCCCTTCGATAAACGGCTGTACCAGATCCTGCTTTTTAACATGACCGGATGCCAGTGCCGCATCGAGGGAGATGCGCCTGACGCCCTGCAGACCCGAGGCCAGCAGTTCGTTAGCGCGATTCTCTACCACTTTGGTGACGTTGGTATCCGCCGGGCCGCCGTTCGGCGGGTTGTACTTAATACCGCCATCTTCCGGCGGGTTATGAGACGGCGTGATCACGATGCCGTCTGCCAGCGGACCACCTTTTTTGTTGTGCACCAGGATGGCATTGGAAATGGCCGGCGTCGGGGTGAAACCGTTGTGTTCCTGCACGATAACATCAACGCCGTTGGCCGCCAGCACTTCCAGTACGGAAATAAAGGCCGGTTCGGAGAGCGCGTGGGTATCTTTACCCACGTAGCAGGGACCGGTAATCCCGTTCCTGGCGCGGTCTTCCGCAATCGCCTGCGCGATCGCCAGAATATGCTGCTCATTGAAGTTATGGCGCCCTGCACTGCCACGATGGCCAGAGGTACCAAACTTCACCGCATGCTCCGCGTTGCCCGCTTCCGGCCTCAGTACGTAGTACTGCGCGGTCAGCTGAGCGACGTTAATCAAATCACTCTGTTGTGCAGGCTCCCCTGCGCGTTTACTGTCCGTCATTTTTCTCTCCTGTCATATCCGTCAGGCTTATTTATGTGTTGCTGCCGGGTCGCTCATCGACGGGGCCGGTCTCCTGCCACCCGCCCCGGCGTTTCCTGGTTGTCAGTACGCGCTCAGAGTTGCGTTTTGTCGATATACCAGATCTTTTGCGCATACTCCCGCACCGTACGGTCCGATGAAAAATAGCCCATGTGGGTTATGTTGAGCATCGCTTTGGCGGTCCACTCTTCCGGGGTTCGGTAGAGCGCATCCACCTTGTCCTGACAGTCAACATAGCTGCGGTAATCGGCCAGCACCTGATAGTGGTCGCCAAAGTTGATCAGCGAATCCAGCAGACCGCGATAGCGGCCCGGCTCCTGTGGGCTGAACACCCCGGTCCCCATCTGGGTCAGCGCCTGGCGCAGCTCTTGATCCTGGTCGTAGTAATCACGCGGCTGATAACCGTTGCTGCGCAGCGCCTCGACCTCTGCAGCGGTATTACCGAAGATAAAGATATTGTCCTCACCCACGTGCTCCAACATCTCAACGTTGGCGCCGTCCAGCGTGCCAATGGTCAGCGCACCGTTGAGGGCGAACTTCATATTACTGGTCCCGGAGGCTTCAGTCCCTGCCAGCGAAATCTGCTCAGAAAGGTCCGCGGCCGGAATGATCATCTGCGCCAGACTGACGCTGTAGTTGGGAATGAACACCACCTTTAGTCTGTCGCCAATCTGCGGATCGCTGTTGATGACTTTGGCGACGTCGTTTATCAGATGGATGATCTGTTTTGCCGTGTGGTAAGCGGACGCGGCTTTGCCGGCGAAAATCACCACTCGCGGCACCCATTCGGCCTGCGGGTCCGCCTTGATACGGTTGTAGCGGGTGATCACATGCAGCACATTCATCAGCTGGCGTTTATATTCGTGGATCCGTTTAATTTGCACATCAAACAGCGCGTTCGGGTTCACCACCACGCCCAGCTGACGGGCGATATAATCGGCCAGACGCTGTTTATTCGCCAGTTTGGCGGCGCTGACGGCCTGGTTAACCAGCGGATAATCCTGATATTCCCCCATTTCGCTCAGCTGGCTTAAATCCGTTCGCCAGGTCTGGCCGATATGGCGGTCCAGAACCGCGGCAAGGGACGGGTTAGCGGCAGCCAGCCAGCGGCGCGGCGTGACGCCGTTAGTCACGTTGGTGAAGCGGCGCGGAAAGATTCTGGCGAAATCGGCAAACAGCGACTCCACCATCAGCCGGGAGTGCAGTTCCGACACGCCGTTCACCTTGTAACTGACCACCACCGCCAGCCAGGCCATCCGTACGCGACGGTCGTTGGATTCATCGATAATCGAGGTCCGGCTCAGCAACGCAATATCATCGGGATAGTGCTCCTGCATGGTTTTCAGAAAATAGTCATTAATCTCGAAAATAATCTGCAAATGGCGCGGCAGGATTTTCCCCAGCATCTCGACCGGCCAGGTCTCCAGCGCCTCGCTCATCAGGGTATGGTTGGTGTAGGAGAAGACCTGACAGGTCACCCCGAAAGCGTCATCCCAGCTGAAGCGGTGTTCGTCAATCAGCAGACGCATCAGCTCCGGGATCGACAGCACCGGATGGGTGTCGTTGAGGTGGATAGCAATTTTATCTGCCAGGTTGTCATAGGTTTGATACAACTGGTAATGGCGAAAAAGAATATCCTGCACCGTCGCCGAAACGAGGAAATATTCCTGACGCAGGCGCAGCTCGCGCCCGGAGTAGGTCGAGTCGTCCGGATACAGTACCCGGGAGACGTTTTCGGAATGGTTTTTATCTTCTACCGCCGCGAAGTAATCTCCCTGATTAAATTTACCGAGGTTAATCTCGCTGCTGGCCTGGGCGCTCCACAAGCGCAGGGTGTTGGTGGCATCGGTTTCATAACCCGGGATAATCTGATCGTAGGCCACCGCGATGATCTCTTCGGTTTCCAGCCAGCGCGAGTTTTTCCCCTCATGCTGAATGCGCCCGCCAAAGCGCACGGTATAGCGGGTTTTATGGCGCTCGAATTCCCAGGGGTTACCGTACTCCAGCCAGTAGTCCGGTGACTCCATCTGCCGGCCGTCGATGATGTTTTGCTTGAACATGCCGTAGTCGTAGCGGATGCCGTAACCGCGTCCTGGCAGCCCCAGCGTGGCCAGGGAGTCGAGAAAACAGGCTGCCAGACGACCGAGACCGCCGTTGCCCAGGCCCGGGTCATTCTCTTCGTCAATCAGCTCTTCCAGATCCAGACCCATCCCGGCCAGCGCTGTTTTCACATCCTCATAGATGCCCAGCGACAGTAAGGCATTCGAGAGGGTACGGCCGATGAGAAACTCCATCGACAGATAATATACCTGGCGCGCCTGCTGCGAGATCCGCGCCCGATGCGCCCGCAACCAGCGCTCAACCAGCCGATCGCGCACGGCGAACAGCGTAGCATTGAGCCATTCATGCTTATTGGCAAGTGAAGGGTCTTTACCGAGAATAAACATGAGGTTATAAGCGATAGCATGCTGCAGCGCTTCTTCATTCAGCCTGGGTGAAATATAACTTATGCGTGGTTCCATTTTTCTTATCCGTAGCAATTAAATAATACGCTGATACAACAGGTGGAAAGACTTTGCGGCACTTTGCCAGCTAAAATCCATGCTCATCGCCTGCCGCTGCACGTAACGCCACAGCGAGGGACGCGACCACAGGACACTGGCCCGGTGGATAGCATGTAATAACGATTCCGTCTCGCTGTCGGTAAACACAAATCCGGTCGCGAGCCCGTCAACAAGGTTTTCGAGCGAACAGTCGGCGACGGTATCCGCCAGTCCGCCGGTACGGCGAACCAGCGGTAATGTGCCGTAGCGCAGACCATAAAGCTGGGTCAGACCGCAGGGTTCAAAACGGCTGGGCACCAGGATGACGTCGGCGCCGCCAATCATCTGATGCGACAGCGCCTCGTCGTAGCCGATCCGGATACTCACCTGCCCGGGGTATTGCGCCTCGGCGGTCAGAAAACGGGCCTGCAAATCCGGGTCCCCGGATCCCAGCAGCGCCAGCTGCCCTCCCTTAGATATAATTCCCGGCAGCGCGCCAAACAGAAGATCCAGCCCCTTCTGGCTGGTCAGCCGGCTCACAACGGTGAACAGCAGCGCCCGATCGTCCGCCTTCAGCCCCAGCGACGTCTGCAGCTGCTGCTTGTTCTTCGCTTTCTCCGCCAGTGAATTCTGGTCGTAAGGCGCTGCCAGCAGCGGATCGCGGCGCGGATCCCAGATATTTTTGTCAACCCCGTTCAGGATCCCCGACAGTCGCCCTTCCCGCTGACGTTGCCGCAGCAGCTCTTCCAGACCAAACGCGTACTGTGGTTCGGTAATTTCACGGGCATATGTCGGGCTGACGGTGGTGATATGGTCAGCGAAATAGAGACCCGCCTTAAGGAAGGAGATTTGCCCATTAAACTCCACCCCGTGCATCTGGAAGAACGACCACGGTAACGCGATCTCCGCCATATGCCGGGCCTGAAACAACCCCTGATAGGCAATGTTGTGCACCGTAAACACCGATTTGGCCGGGTTGCCGCGGGTGGCCAGATAAGCCGGGGTGAGACCCGCGTGCCAGTCATGGGCGTGGACGATTTCAGGACGCCAGAACGGGTCAAGACCACCGGCAAGCTCGGCCCCGACCCAGCTCAGCAACGCGAAACGCAGGACGTTATCAGGATAATCCTGCATCTGCTGGTTATGATAAGGATTACCCGTCCGGTCATAGAGATGCGGGGCATCAATCAGATAGATGCCCACACCGTTAAAATGGCCAAACAGCAGCGTCATCCGCCCGGCGAATGTCTCCCTGCTGGCCACCACCTGCGGATCCTGAACCCCGTTGCGGATCGCCGGAAACCCAGGCAGCAGCACGCGGGTATCCAGCCCCTCGGCAATTTGCGCCGCCGGGAGCGCGCCGGTGACGTCGGCCAGTCCGCCCGTTTTTAACAGCGGGAACATCTCTGCTCCTACATGTAAAACTTGCATGTATGCTCCTTATTATTCAGCCACAGAGACGACCCGCGACAGGGCAATATTTTCTCTGCCGCCGGACACGCTTTTTCCGCAAATGGGCTCATACCTCAAGTTTGTCCAGCATTTCTTTGGTAACCAGAACGATGCCTTCTTCCGAACGATAAAAGCGTCGCGCATCCTCAACGGCATTTTCGCCAATCACCGTCCCCTCCGGAATAACGCATCCCCGGTCGATCACGCAGCGTCTTATCCTGCAGGAGCGACCGACCCAGACGCCCGGTAATAAAACCGACGAATCAATATTACAGAACGAGTTAATCCGAACTCTGGAAAATAGAACCGACTGCACCACCACCGAGCCAGAAATAATACAGCCGCCGGAGACCAGAGAATTCATGGTCATGCCATGACTGCCGGAACGGTCCTGAACAAATTTGGCGCTGGGCAGCGATTCGACATAGGTACGGATAGGCCAGTTACGGTCATAAACGTCCAGCTCTGGCACTACTGAGGCTAAATCCAGATTCGCTTTCCAGTACGCCTCCAGGGTTCCGACATCGCGCCAGTATGGCTCGGCATTATTATCCGACTGAACGCAGGAGCGCGGGAACGGATGCGCATACGCTTCACCTGCCGCCGTTATCCTGGGAATAATATCTTTGCCAAAATCATGGGTGGAGTGTTCATCCCGATCGTCGTCTTCCAGCAGCTGGTAGAGATATTCCGCATCAAACACATAAATGCCCATACTGGCAAGCGAGCGGGTTTCATCGCCAGGAATGGTGGGCGGATTAGCCGGTTTTTCAACAAATTCAATGATTTTGTCATTCTCATCCACGGCCATGACGCCAAAAGCGCTTGCCTCTTCAACCGGGACCGGCAGGCAGGCCACGGTACAGCGCGCCCCTTTTTCAACGTGATCGAGCAGCATCCGCGAATAATCTTGTTTATAGATATGGTCCCCGGCCAGAATAACGACATATTCCGCATCATAGCGGCGGATAATATCCAGATTCTGGGTCACGGCATCCGCCGTCCCCCGATACCAGTTCTCACCATGCACCCGCTGCTGCGCCGGTAATAAATCCACGAACTCATTCATTTCTTCGTTAAAGAATGCCCAGCCGCGTTGAATATGCTGCACCAGTGAATGGGACTGATATTGTGTAATGACCCCGATACGTCTTATTCCGGAGTTAATACAATTCGATAAAGCAAAATCAATAATTCTGAATTTACCGCCGAAATGCACCGCAGGTTTTGCGCGAATAGTGGTCAGGTCTTTTAATCGTGTGCCACGTCCGCCGGCGAGGATCAGGGCCACGGATTTAAGCGGTAACTGGCGCGACAGCATTAAGTTGTCAGTATATTCAAGTTTACTCATAATAATGTCCTGCTATTAAATAAAAGCCATAAAAGAAAATAATGAAGAAAAAGCCTCACTCTTCTGCAAAATAATTCAGAAGTGATCACCTCCGGTAATAAGTCAGCTGCAATAAATCAGCTGCGCGTTTTATTGCCCTGCAGATTCCCGTACCAGCCAGATTGTCGCCAGCGGCGGCAGAGTCACCGACAGCGAATGCTCCCGACCGTGGCTGGCGATCGCCTCGCTTGCCACGCAGCCGCCGTTGCCGGTGTTGCTCCCGTGGTAGTGCATCGAGTCGGTGTTCAGCTCTTCACGCCAGCGCCCCGGCTGGTTAATCCCGAAGCGATAGCCGTGACGCGGTACTGGCGTGAAGTTGCTCGCCACGATTATCTCGTTCCCGGCTTTATCGCGACGGACAAAGATAAACACCGACCGTTCATGGTCATCCACAACAAGCCATTCAAAGCCGTAGGGGTCAAAATCCAGTTCGTGCAGTGCCTTATGGTGGCGATAGGTATGGTTCAGATCGCGCACCAGACGCTGCACCCCGTGATGCCAGTTGTCGCCCCCTTCCAGCAGATGCCAGTCGAGGCTGGCGTCGTGGTTCCACTCCCGCCCCTGGGCAAACTCGTTGCCCATAAACAGCAGCTTTTTACCGGGGAAGGCAAACAGCCAGCCGTAGTAGGCGCGCAGGTTGGCGAACTTCTGCCAGGCATCGCCAGGCATCCGGTCAAGAATCGATTTTTTGCCGTGAACCACTTCATCGTGTGACAGCGGCAACACGAAGTTTTCGGTGTAGTTGTAGAGCATCCCGAAGGTCATCTTGTCGTGATGATAACGACGATAGATGGGATCGAGCTGCATATAGTCGAGGGTGTCATGCATCCAGCCGAGGTTCCATTTGAACCAGAAGCCAAGACCGCCCGTCGAAGACGGTCGTGTAACCCCGGCGAAGTCGGTGGACTCCTCCGCCATCGTGACCGCTCCCGGCGTCTGCTCACCGAGCACACGGTTGGTATTGCGCAGAAATTCAATCGCTTCGAGGTTTTCCCGGCCGCCGTACTCATTGGGCACCCACTCCCCCTCTTTGCGGCTGTAGTCGCGGTAGATCATTGACGCAACCGCATCCACGCGCAGGGCGTCGATCCCGAAGCGTTCAATCCAGTACAGCGCGTTCCCGACCAGAAAGTTGCTGACTTCACGGCGACCGTAGTTGTAGATCAGCGTATTCCAGTCCTGGTGATAACCTTCTCGCGGGTCGCTGTGTTCATACAACGCGGTGCCGTCGAACGATGCCAGCGCAAAGTCATCCGACGGGAAGTGGCCCGGCACCCAGTCGAGGATCACGTTCAGACCCGCGGCATGGGCAGCATTCAGGAAGTAGCGGAAGTCTTCACGGGTACCAAAACGGCGGGTCGGCGCGTACAGCCCGGTGGGCTGATAGCCCCAGCTGCCGTCGAACGGATGTTCGTTTACCGGCAGCAGCTCCAGATGGGTGAAGCCCATCCACTTCGCGTAAGGCACCAGCTGGTCCGCCAGCTCGCGGTAGCTGAGCCAGAAATGGTTATCGGCGTGGCGGCGCCACGAGCCAAGGTGCACTTCATAAATCGAAATCGGTGCATCAAACTGGTTGGCCTGCTGACGGGACTGTGGCTGTTCGACCTTTTCCGGCATGCCGCAGATAAGCGACGCGCTTTCCGGGCGCATCTGTGCCTCAAAGGCATACGGGTCGGATTTCACCCGCAGGTGGCCGTGGGCGTCAATCAGCTCGAACTTATACAGCTGGCCGTTATGCGCGCCGGGGACAAACAGCTCCCAGATGCCGGACTCTTTGCGCAGACGCATCGGGTGGCGGCGGCCGTCCCAGTAGTTGAACTGTCCGACCACCGACACACGACGGGCGTTCGGCGCCCAGACGGAAAAACGCGTCCCGGTGACGCCGTCCATGGTGTCGGCATGGGCTCCCAGCGTCTCGTAGGGCCGCAGATGAGTCCCTTCAGCGAGCAGCCAGGCATCAAGCTCCTGCAGCAGCGGGCCAAAGCGATAGGGGTCGTCAATCAGGTTTTGCTGACCGTGCCAGGTGACGGCCAGCTGGTAACGAAAAGGATTTTTCCGGCGCGGCAGAACGCCGCTAAAGAACCCGCGTGTGTCGAGGCATTCGAGTTTACCGACTTTGCGCCCGGTTTTCGGTTCAATCACCCATACATCGGTGGCATCGGGTAATAATGCGCGCACTTCCAGACCCGCATCGGTTGAGTGCATGCCAAGCACGGAAAATGGATCGGAACAATGACCTGCGAGAAGTGCGGAGATCGCACTTTTTTCATTATAATCAGACATGGCAGTCACCCTACTATCATCCTGCGGAAAGAATTAAAACGCCTCTTCCTGCTTTATTGATCCGGTAATATTCCGCTGCATGCTACGCATCGAAATATCAACACGTTATTCCAGAGCCTTAAGACATGTCGGTTGTCCACAAATAGAGAGTGATTAACCTCCTGAGAAGTGAGTTAAATGCGCTGTACGACTTCTGTATTATCTGTCTTCAGAATAATTACTCCTGATTTTCTTTCTGTGAGTAAACACTCATTTCTATATTAATGGGGAAACTAATTTTTATTTCGTCACGAATGATGAGTTTCCTTCTGCTGAATTCGTCAGATCGTATATAAAAAAAGGCTTTGTTGAATAAATCGAACTTTTGCTGAGTTGAAGGATCAGATCACGTATCTTCCCGACAACGCAGACCGTTCCGTGGCAAAGCAAAAGTTCAAAATCACCAACTGGCCCACCTACAATAAAGCCCTCATCAACCGTGGCTCCATAACTTTCTGGCTGGATGATGAAGCTATTCAGGCCTGGTATGAGTCAGCAACACCTTCTTCACGAGGCAGACCTCAGCGCTATTCTGACCTTGCCATCACGACTGTGCTGGTCATTAAACGCGTATTCAGGCTGACCCTGCGCGCTGCGCAGGGCTTTATTGATTCCATTTTTTCTCTGATGAACGTTCCGCTACGCTGCCCGGATTACAGCTGTGTCAGCAGGCGGGCAAAGTCGGTTAATGTCAGTTTCAAAACGCCCACCCGGGGTGAAATCGCACACCTGGTAATTGATTCCACCGGGCTGAAGGTCTTCGGTGAAGGCGAGTGGAAAGTCAAAAAGCATGGCCAGGAACGCCGCCGTATCTGGCGTAAGCTGCATCTCGCCGTTGACAGTAAAACACATGAAATCATCTGCGCTGACCTGTCGCTGAACAATGTGACGGACTCAGAAGCCTTCCCGGGTCTTATCCGGCAGACTCACAGAAAAATCAGGGCAGCATCGGCAGACGGCGCTTACGACACCCGGCTCTGTCACGATGAACTGCGGCGTAAGAAAATCAGCGCGCTTATCCCTCCCCGAAAAGGTGCGGGTTACTGGCCCGGTGAATATGCAGACCGTAACCGTGCAGTGGCTAATCAGCGAATGACCGGGAGTAATGCGCGGTGGAAATGGACAACAGATTACAACCGTCGCTCGATAGCGGAAACGGCGATGTACCGGGTAAAACAGCTGTTCGGGGGTTCACTGACGCTGCGTGACTACGATGGTCAGGTTGCGGAGGCTATGGCCCTGGTACGAGCGCTGAACAAAATGACGAAAGCAGGTATGCCTGAAAGCGTGCGTATTGCCTGAAAACACAACCCGCTACGGGGGAGACTTACCCGAAATCTGATTTATTCAACAAAGCCCGTCTCAATAAGAGAGCAGGAGAGCTTTTTTGACCTTGTGATTGAAAATCCGGGGAAACCGATCCCTGAAGAACATTTATCAAGGCTGTTTGACCGTTTTTATCGGGTGGATCCATCCAGACAACGAAAAGGAGAAGGCAGCGGCATCGGCCTTGCGATTGTGAAGTCAATCGTGGAAGCACATCACGGAAGAGTGCAGGTGGAATCAGACGTACGCTCCACGCGTTTTATCTTATCCGTGCCCAGACTGGAGAAAATGATCCCGGAAACCCAATGCTGAAAATAAAGATGTAAATGACAAAGATGTCATTAGCCTGTCATGCAGCAAACAGAAGCCATTCGATATAATTAGTGCAACTTATCAGGAAGGCTGGATTGCTTCATCAATACCCGGCGTCAGAGTACGCCAGGAAATGAATATCCAGCCCTCTTCCGGAGAAATAAACGCTGCCGAACTTGTTTCAGTTATGGAACTGAAAACACCGGTTGTACTTCCCCGGACATCACTAATTCAGAAATGGAGAGTTATCATGAAAAATATCGTATTAGCATCTTTGCTGGGCTTTGGTTTAATTTCATCGGCCTGGGCCACTGAAACCGTGAATATCCATGATCGCGTCAACAATGCACAGGCTCCTGCTCACCAGATGCAGTCTGCTGCGGCTCCTGTCGGGATCCAGGGGACTGCTCCTCGTATGACCGGTATGGGCCAGCATGAACAGGCCATTATTGCCCATGAAACCATGACGAACGGGTCGGCGGATGCGCACCAGAAAATGGTGGAAAGTCATCAGAGGATGATGGGAAGTCAGACCGTTTCCCCTACCGGGCCGTCAAAGTCATTCGCGGCAATGAATGAGCATGAAAGAGCTGCAGTTGCCCATGAATTTATGAATAACGGTCAGTCCGGCCCACATCAGGCCATGGCCGAAGCGCATCGTCGTATGCTCAATGCAGGCTGACGGCGATGGTAGTATCTTTGCAGTCCTGATTTCCTTGATAGATTTTTCCGTAACCGGATATATTGCAACATCTTTGCCCCCTACAGGGGGCATTTTTATCAGATTCTGCTACAGTTAACGGGTATCAACGCTAAAAGGATATTTTTTATGAAAGCCAGAAACACTTTATTTGCAGTATTAATGTTATCCCTGCCAGCGATTTCAGCAGAACATTCAGAAATGAAAATGACTGATATGTCTACCTCAGCTTCGTCACAGGAATATATGGCTGGCATGAAAGACATGCATGACAAAATGATGACTGCTGTAAATGAATCCGATCCCGACAAGGCTTTTGCGAAAGGCATGGTAGCACACCATGAAGGGGCAATAGCAATGGCTGAGACTGAGCTAAAATACGGAAAAGATCCCGAAATGAGAAAGCTCGCGCAGGACATCATTAAAGCTCAAAAAGGTGAAATTGAGCAGATGAATAAATGGCTTGATACTCAAAAGTAAAATTTGCAGAAATGTCACGATAAGCGTGGTTTTACATCATTCCTGGACACAGGAGTCTGTTAATCGTTAAATAATTCAAACCCGATTAATTTCGGGTTTTGTATTTTTACGCGCCAAATCGGTAACTGCCAGGAAATAATGACATTCTCTGTAAGTAAGGTAAAAGCATTACTATTGAATAACATTCACCTGTTCTGTCCTTTATAATAGCGAATCAAATCCTCCAGAGATATATCGATAGCTACCTGTTTTAACAACTCCTTTCTCTCATTATATATTTTCTCAAGCATTTCTTCATATCCCTGTCCGAGGTGAATTTGCTTATGGCAATTGCAACACAGCGATATTATATTTTCTTCGACGTCAAGCGAAGTGTTAAAGTCATCCTGCCTGGACATAGGTACAATGTGATGAGGTTCAGTATAATTCAGGGGAGAGTTACGCCTTCTGAAGGTTGGGTGTTCGCCATCGACTTCACATCTGTAACCTGCTTTGTTCAGTGCATTTTTTGAAACCCCTTTACTTCTTGGGTACGAGACGCTATTTTTTACTTCTGTTGCATGTTTCTTTGGTTTAGCTTCCCCTGTATATTCAAATGTCTGCGCGACATCAAATGTATTATTCGCCTCCATGGCGTTGATCAACTCATCGTCTGAGTAATACTCATTGGTGGTTATTTCTTTCGACCCAAAAAAATCCAGTTCTTTAATTGCCTGAACAAGTTCATCACGAATAGTCCATAAGTATCTTTTTGGTTTTTCACCGGTTTCTTTACTCTTCATGACTGTAATGAATTTTGTGCCAGGTGCTATATTGCCGATCCCTTTAACTTCAAATCTGCCAAGCTCTTTTTGAACTCTACCACCGAGCCCGTTAATAACGCCATTAGCACTCATACTGTGCTGTTCGTACTTTTTGCCTATATCGAAACATGTGCAGGAATGATTTGGTTCAATATACCATTTTTTTAACGCCTCAATACTTTTAGAGTCAAAAACCTTTTCATTCATTAACAGAGCTTTCCATTCTTCCACACTGATATCAATGTCGCAGACGTACTCCCCGTCAATTACCTGGCAAATCTTATTGATCACGATCATCCCCCTGTAATAAAAAATCATCACAATACACAGTTCGTTACCCGGCATGAGTGCGGCCGGGTAACATCTGCAGTATGCCATATTCACAGCTCAGGTAAATCAGAAAAACTATTTTTACAGTACCACAAATGAAATTGTTTCATAAATGACAGGATCTCAGCATCCATAACCAACCATTCCATGTTTTCAGCCTGCCCCAGATATAGTGGACAGATAATTCTGCTCATTATCCGCGACGATGAAACAGTCTCCGGTCAACAAAACCGTACAATACTTTCAATGATCTGCACTTTTAACTGCACAAGCGACATACCATTCAGAACTTAAAAAGTTAACAATGTTTTCATACTGGCGTGTATGCCACATTATTAGCATTTTGCGAATAAAAATAACTGGCATAATTGTATTTAATGATAATGTTACATATTGTTAGCCAGGTTCCGGAAAGCGAGAACCGGAACCGCACCTGTCCAGCCGGTATTCCCGTCGATGACCCTCGCTTTTTACTGATTTGTGCCCGACTGAGAAGTCGGTAACTCAGTTTCGGAATCGGCGCAGATGAGTTTCGGGAACAAAATAAATGTTGCCGCGCGCCCGTGAGCATGCCACGTACAGCCTGTTACGGGACGACGGTGGAAGGGTTGCCAGTTCCTGACGGGTCAGAAGCTTCCAGTGGGAGGATCCCATCACAATGCAGACATCCTGAAAGTGATCGAGCCCTTTACTGGCGCCCCAGTTCATGGAATAGCAGCCGTAACGGTGATGTTCACGATAGAAGAGCTTAATCACCGTATTATCGGCGTGCAGGGTGGCTGAGCGCTCTGTATCTGCGATCGTTTCAATCAGGGAGGCATGTATCCCATGGGCAGCGATACGGATGTTCAGTTGCCCGGTGATAAACTCGCACACTGAAGCTGAGCAACGCCATGTCCGGTTGAGCGTGTCCCGGTCAACCGCGAAACCTGCTGCGTCGAAGCGGGCCTCATATCGCGTGATGTCGTCGTGCAGCGTTGAATTAACGTTGCCGTCATGGCTTGTATCAAAGGTATGCTGATAAAAATCGCCGCAACAGAGCACAGTGATTTCCGCGCGGCAGAGCTCCAGCAGAAAATTAAAGTCATGTCCGGCAAAGTCCTGGACTTCATCGACAAGCAGTTCATCATAGTAACGGGCAAGCCGGATACGGATATCCGGCAGCAACCCCCGGGCTGTCAGTAAATGTGCGAGCCTCCGGTGATACAGCCGTCCGGCGGGATCCTGATAATGCCGGGCATTCGTGCGCGGTATTCTGGGTGGGGGCTGGTCGAAGCTCAGGCCACGCGATGCCAGCTGCTCCTGCAGGAAAGGCCGGAAGCAAAAACCGTGCAGAAACTCAAACCAGGTCATCACCCTGATCCCTTCCGGGATAAAGCCAAAACGTCTGATAATCTGTGCCCGCAGATGCGCTTCATTATTCACGGTGAAGGTCAGGAGCAGCGTCCTCCTGTCCTCACTCAACCGTCGTATCAGCAGCGTGGTCTTGCCCGAGCCGGCAACCGCAAATATCACTCTCTTATCCATGCCAGTGCCTCGGCTTTGTTGAATAAATCGAACTTTTGCTGAGTTGAAGGATCAGATCACGTATCCTCCCGACAACACAGACCATTCCGTGGCAAAGCAAAAGTTCAGAATCACCAACTGGTCCACCTACAACAAAGCTCTCATCAACCGTGGCTCCCTCACTTTCTGGCTGGATGATGAGGCGATTCAGGCCTGGTATGAGTCGGCAACGCCTTCATCACGAGGAAGGCCCCAGCGCTATTCTGATCTCGCCATCACCACCGTTCTGGTGATTAAACGCGTATTCCGGCTGACCCTGCGGGCTGCGCAGGGTTTTATTGATTCCATTTTTGCCCTGATGAACGTTCCGTTGCGCTGCCCGGATTACACCAGTGTCAGTAAGCGGGCAAAGTCGGTTAATGTCAGTTTCAAAACGTCCACCCGGGGTGAAATCGCACACCTGGTGATTGATTCCACCGGGCTGAAGGTCTTTGGTGAAGGCGAATGGAAAGTCAGAAAGCACGGCAAAGAGCGCCGTCGTATCTGGCGAAAGTTGCATCTTGCTGTTGACAGCAACACACATGAAGTTGTCTGTGCAGACCTGTCGCTGAATAACGTCACGGACTCAGAAGCCTTCCCGGGTCTTATCCGGCAGACTCACAGAAAAATCAGGGCAGCATCGGCAGACGGCGCTTACGACACCCGGCTCTGTCACGATGAACTGCGGCGTAAGAAAATCAGCGCGCTTATCCCTCCCCGAAAAGGTGCGGGTTACTGGCCCGGTGAATATGCAGACCGTAACCGTGCAGTGGCTAATCAGCGAATGACCGGGAGTAATGCGCGGTGGAAATGGACAACAGATTACAACCGTCGCTCGATAGCGGAAACGGCGATGTACCGGGTAAAACAGCTGTTCGGGGGTTCACTGACGCTGCGTGACTACGATGGTCAGGTTGCGGAGGCTATGGCCCTGGTACGAGCGCTGAACAAAATGACGAAAGCAGGTATGCCTGAAAGCGTGCGTATTGCCTGAAAACACAACCCGCTACGGGGGAGACTTACCCGAAATCTGATTTATTCAACAAAGCCCAGTGCCTCCTGAATATAATCAGGTACGGTCAGCTCTCCGGCGTGCAGCTGTAACAGCCGGAATGCTGCTTCTGCCTTATTGGCCAGCATGTATTCCTGCACCGTGAGTGTCCGGCGGGGTCCGAGGAAAAGCGTATCACACAGATCAGCGTTATCCTGATACAGGCTGATTTCAAATGTGGATCGGGTGTTATCGCGATCAGCAAATACCCGGGAGCGGGAACAAATCACGTCAGCATAGCGTTCATCGCAGTTTTGCTGATAGTTGCCGTCATTATCACGAAGGGCCGCGACGCGATTTTCCAGAAGACGGGCCAGTTCAAGATAACGACGGAAACTCGTTCCGCCGATAGCGATGATGTGAACTCCGTCTTCCTCCGGTGCCCTGCCATACAGGCGGCGATAAAAGGCCTCGATCAGAATAAACTCAGCATCCCCCTCCACGAGCAGCACACGTCTGGCCAGCGCAAATTCCAGTACGTTATTATCCGGTGCTTTCATGAAGAAGGCGGCAGTCTCAGCGGAAAGTTCATTCATCAGTACCGGCCGGGCAGACCCGAGGAGGATTGCCTTACGCAGATCGAGGCGGGAGGAGATATGGCTGCTGTGTGTGGCAATAAACACCTGCGTCTGCCGTTCAGTGGCAAGCTGATTAACCAGCCTCTTCATACTGACATGGCTGAGATGATTTTCCGGCTCCTCAAGCAACAGTACGTGGAGCTCTCCCTGCTGCTGATGCCGCTGCAGCGCAAACTCCGTTTTGATGAAGCACTGCCTTCCTTTTCCACGGTGACGAATGGAAATACCGTCCTCGGTAATGTCCAGATTCGCCTCAAGCCCTGATTTAGCACCGGAACGCACGCCAAACTGATACGTTTCCAGCGTGTCGTTTATGGCTGACAGATGCCGGGTGCAGAAGTGCATTTTCTGTTGCCGGTAACTGTTTTCAAGCCGGTACCGATCGGCCACCGGCACATTGACGCTGTAAACTGTGCGCGTATATTCCTGTGCGGCGTGCTCGTTATCGATGCGTGCACTGTCTAAGAGCAGATGGCGCAGATAGCGTCTGAAGCTGGCGAAATGACCACCGGAGAAGGTGCTGAACCGCACGGAATAGTATTCATAGGGAAAATTATCGGGATCCTGCTGTAGTACATTGTGAATATCCTGGCCGTATTCCTCCGTCATTGGTGCAATACGCATTCTGAGACCATCCGCATTGATACCCGCCAGATTTTGCCTGCCGTTCAGGTCAGGATCTCCCCCATTACTCAGGAAAACGTCAGCTGTCAGCACGGGTAACTGATCGGCGCGGCGCTCACCTTCCTGAAACTGCCTTACTGCTGACTGGGACAGGAGCGATTCCACACCCAATGCCTCGACCCGGTGCCGGCTGTCACTCAGCACAAGGTCAAGGGCCAGCAGAATCGTGCTTTTCCCGGACTCATTGTCCCCGACCAGAATGTTACGGTCATGAGTGAAGCGCAGGTCCAGTTCCGGAAACTTTTTAAAGTTTTGCAGCATAAGCCGCGTGATCAGAGGCATCTTTTATTCCTTTATATACCGCTGACTGAAAGAGTGTCCGGCTGCGCCAGACCGCCTGTTTTGTTTTACAGCGTTATCTTACCCAGTCTTCCAGCACAAGACCCGGTACCCGCTCAAATTCCCGCGTATTATTCGTCACCAGCACGGCACCGGCGGCGATGGCGTGCCCGGCAATGGCCGTGTCGTTCGGGCCGATCGGCGTCCCGGCCATTCGCAGCGCCACCTTAATCTCCGTGGTGGCGTCCACCGCAGCGCGATCCCAGGGCAGGATGGCATCGAGGCGGGCGCAGAACGCGTCGACCAGCTCGACGTGGCGCGGGGAGGCCTTCGGGCCGGTGGCCCCGAAGCGCATTTCAGAATAAGTGATGGCCGAGACAACGATGCGCTGGCCGCGCAGCACCGCCTGCTCCAGGCGCTTCAGGACGGCTTCCGGCTGCTCGCGCATGATGAACGAGCAGATACAGGTGTCGAGCATATAGGTCTTGTTCACAGGTTAAATCGTCCTTCGTCGCTGACAACGTCCTCGCGCTCCGCCATAAAGTCCGGGTCTGCCTTCTCGAACTGCGCGAACGAGCCCCAGGTCGGCCGGACGGGACGCAAAATAATGCTGTCCCCTTCCCGGACGATCTCCAGCTCGCTCACTCCCTCAAAATCCAGATCGCGGGGCAGACGAATGGCGCGGTTATTGCCGTTTTTAAAAATGGATACAGTTCTCATCATTTCCTCCTGGCCGACCGGCCTGTATGACTATGTTCAGTATATGCAGATGCAAAGCATATGTATAGTCATAGCATATGCAGATGGTAAGTATATGCGTATGCCACACCTATGCAGATGCCCGGCATATGGATATGTTGAACCTATGTTGTATTCTCTCTTTTCCCGGTCAGATCCGAAAAAAGCTAATTCGGAAGCCCGGTATTGGAGGTGATTAACGTATTCATGTATTAGGCTCCTGAGCGGGCAAAGGTGCATAATGTGGTCCTCTTTGAATATGAGAACATGGCAATGAAAGATAACCAGAACGAAGTCGCTCGCGATATGTGGGTTGAAGCGTTGAGTTCATTGTTTAAAGGTGATTCCAAGGAAGAATTGTACCGGATTTCAGATGATGAGATTGATGCCCTGGAGGGGTTGTGTCCGGACAGATGGCCAACGGCAGGACAGACAGAAATTAACTGGGATCTGTCTGTTCCGGGGCGCAAACATACGATTGACCTTCCGGGTACATGGGTATTGCAGCCTGCTGACTGTGAACAAATTGATCTCAGTTCTCTGGTGCTGGGGAAAGCCTCTTTTGCTGATTTTGAACCTCTTATTAATTCCTTCTTTCGACTGACAGATTCCAGTCTCTGGACGAGGCTTGAACCCCGGAAGCTGGGGATGGCCATACTTCATATCGCAAAAGGATGGCCTATCTCGCCTGTCTTGTTAAGTTTGCACGAAGATGGCGGATTTCATTTCGGCGGTGGGTCCCATCGTTATCAAGTACTGAAGCGGTCTGGATCCCCTCATTTTTACTTTCTGGCTGAGCCAGATGATGTTCCGGCCATTAATAAGCAACTTACGGTTCAGTGGATGCGCGACTATCAACTATCCTGAGAAACAGGAGTCTCAATAATGGGTGCAATTTACAAAGGGTTGCAGTTCAAAACTGCGTTGGAAGCACGCTGGGCCGCATTTTTCGACCTTGCTGGCTGGGAATGGCATGTGAATCCTGTATGTGTTGGTGACTGGTCTCCCGATTTCTGGGTCAGTTTTCCGTGTAGTCACTCGGAATGTGGTTCACACACGTTACTTATTTCCGTTTTACCTATTGATAATATTGAAGATTATAATAATCACCCAAGCTTAAAGCATGCTTTCACTATCCAGGAAGATCCTCAAAGGATTCATGAAGGCGTAGAGGCAGGCGCCGCTTTTGGTAGTAGCCCAGAAGTAACGACCTGGGTATCAGCCCACGGCTCTGGCGGCGGAACGCACAATGTCCCATTCTTCGTACCTGGTGCCGGTGAACTGTGGCTAAGGGCTGAAAAACGTGTGCTTCGCCAATCGGTTTAGTGAGACTTAATCTTCAGAGTGTAATATATCGGCGCGTGTGAAAAATGGATTTACGACAGCAATGCATGCCAGAATATGCAGCAAGAAGGTAGGACTGCCTCACCTCTTGCTGAAGATGGTATCTGAACCCGGAAGTCGTTCAGCCTTGACGGTTTTGTGAGGAGTCCCCTTCCACAAAGGAGGGGGCTCCTCAGAGGGTACGGATAAAATCGGGACCAATAATGCCAATGATCCGGGTACGGCTGGTCAGGCGGATGATTTTTTGCTGTCCGAGCCCCCGCAATAATTTTCTGATCTCTTTACTGCGCCGCACGTTCAGGTCGTGCATCAGCTGTGCCCGTCCGGTGAAACTCAGCAAACCGTCGTGCGTGGCCAGTGCCTCGAAACGCAGGTGATGGCCTTCTGCCAGAAACGCAGCATGCCTTGCAGGACTGAGCCAGCTGAGAGCCTCCAGCATGTCTTTCCATGCCCGACGCAACAGCTGCAGGGACGCCTGAAGACCATATACCGGGCGGTTGTAATCCGGCGCACCGGTAACCGGATCTTCCTCCTGGAATTTCCAGACTGCTTCATGGTGCGCCAGGCGGTTAGGCAAGTCACGGATACGGGTAAATTTCTTTTCCAGCACGTGACGGGGGGTACCCGGGGAACACCGACGGAAGCAACTGGGGCCACAGGAGCGAGCGGTTCCGCGGTTCATCGTAGTTTTTCGTCAGAAAATTGGTCCAGAAACCAAAGTCCAGTCCGGAGATCACCCGCTCTGCCGTCGGCGCCTTGCCCGCAGCACGGATACGTTTTGACACCTTACGGATACAGTCTTCCTCCCAGGCTGTCCGGTCATAAACCGGTTTCCCGTGATGCATGAGCTTCTGGCCACGGGCATCGGTTTTGTAGCGCTTGTTCTGGCGTATCCAGGTCTTTTCACCGATATAGCGGGGTAAATCAAAAATCCAGTTGGTATCGGTTCGCCAGTGTCCGGCAGCGCCGGGCAACCGGGCATGGCGAATACTGTAATCGATGGCGTTACGCAGCGTCACCTCAAGGCAGTGCATCAGCGGCTGCATGGTGGCGGAAACGGCTTTTTTCCAGTTATACCAGCCCAGTTCTTCACCAGGTTTCAGCTTCAACTAGGGTTCTACGCGTGTGCTATACAGGGGTTTTTCGAGCCCTGGACCATGTCACTTCCCTGTGAACCGGACCGACTCTGTCTGCGGTTTCAGATGCCTGTCGCTGCTCGGTTTCACATGCGGGATTGAACCTTAACATTGCTTACCGGAGTAACTAACTGATTTTCGGATAATATATCCATTCACAGAAAGATTATTATTGCCTGCCATACAGGATTAATCTTCCCTCCCCCTGAATATTAACAGGTTTAAAATACTTGACGTTTTTTTTACAAAAGATCTATACCAAAATGAATGTCCACACACTGTAAAAGGAGTTTTTATGAAAACTTTATCGTTTGATGAAATGAAGAGGGTTTCAGGCGCTGGTCACTTCGGTGATGTGCGGGATGCCAATATGGGAAAAAGTAATAAAAATACCGGAAGTAATAACAAAGGTAACACCGGGTATTACAATAATCTGGGGCAAGATGTAAACTGCAATAATGGTATTATTGGCGGCATGATTGCCGGTGCTCCTGGCGGCGTTTTGGGTCTGGGGACGGGTCTGGTTGGTGGTGCGCTTGCAGGAGGCTGTTTTTCTCACGGAAATGGAAATGGCGGTGGTAGCGGTAAATCCTCCGGAAGTAATTGTGGTTCAGGAGTGGGCGGCACCTGTAAATAATCGTAGCTGAAATAAAAGGCACAGGGTGGTAAGTATAGAGCTCTGTGCCAGTTATAATTTTTCCGGTCGCTGTTATAACGATAGAAAACTATAGCACCCCGGAATGGTCATTGAAATCGCAAGAATAAAACAAAGCCATTCATTAATGAGTGAAGTATAAAAGGAAGTAATATTCCGTAACTCAGCACTCTCGCATATGTCAGGATCACCGAGATAAAAAACAGGATAAACAAGCTTAATATATCATAATACCAGTGAAGGGATAAAAATATCAGTGAGGTTAAAACTACGGAAGTCATTGTGCTACACATCAATGTATTTTTAAAAAATCCATAAACAACACCTCTGAATATTATTTCCTCATACAAAGGTGCTAATATTACTACAGCAATGATATTTATAACTAGAATGATATTGATATCCAAGGGAGGGGACTGTATATATGACGACTGATAACGAAACATCATAAATTGAACTGATAAAATCAAAGACATAAACACAATAAATAAATCAATACGCCGTTCGCCAAGACCGTAACCCTTTGTGTGTTTATAAAATTGAAAATAAACTGGAGTGATTGTTATCAATATCGCTGAAGACATTAAGGGGATAACCATATCAATACCAACAATACCTGTGTTAATCAGGTATGTCTGAAATATCCACGGATAAGCAAAGGCAATAAAAATAAATCCTAAACACACAAACAGTTCTTTATATTTTAAATTGAAAAGTCGTGGCATTATAAATTTTCCTGTAAAGTGATGATGCGATCAGCTGAGTTAATAGTGGATTTTCTGTGCGCGATCACAATGCGTGTGATATTCAGCGATTTTAT
Source organism: Citrobacter sp. CFNIH10 (assembly GCF_002934585.1). NCBI lineage: Bacteria > Pseudomonadati > Pseudomonadota > Gammaproteobacteria > Enterobacterales > Enterobacteriaceae > Citrobacter > Citrobacter sp. CFNIH10. The sequence goes on along the minus strand of NZ_CP026212.1, from coordinate 65,907 downwards.
CGCATCGTTGATGTATTGTTCATTTGTATTATCCAGAGAACTGGTTGCTTCATCCATGAAGAGAATGGATGGTTTTTTATAAATTGCCCTTGCGATAAAAATACGCTGTTTTTGTCCACCTGATAAACCTTCACCCAGCTCTCCGATTAATGTATCATAACCCATCGGCATTCTTTCTATATCATCGTGTATCTGTGCAAATCTGGCACACTCAATCAGCCAGTTATCATCAATTTGAGTAGAAAAGGAACAGATATTATCCCTTAATGTTCCGGAGAAAAGCCTGTCATCCTGTAAAACGCAGGCGATTAATTTTTGATAGTTGTTAATACCCAATTCTTTTATGTCAATACCATCTACAAGTATATTTCCTTCACTTGCCGGGAATAATCCGCACAGTACCTTCAATAGCGTCGTTTTCCCTGTCCCGGAAGCACCTGTAATTGCTACATGCTCACCAGGTTGTATCTCTATATTTAGATGTCTTAGAGTATATGATGCATAACTATCATATTTATAACTGATATTCTTTGCCGACAGTGAGACAGGGCACATGTCATTTTTTACCGGAATATCATCTTTAAATGGGGAAACTTCAGTAAGTGCTATATCCGAAACCCTTTCGTTATGAAGGCTCATGATCTGAAGTCTGAGTAAAAAATCTATAAATGATGCAATTCGATCAGAAAACTGACCTCGATAGGAACTAAAAGCAACAAACATGCCAATTGTCATATTTCCCGATATCACTAAACTGGCTCCAAGCCAGAGGATGAGTATCTGCTCCATCGTCGCAATCAGTGTATTAATGCCTCCAAAGAACAGGTTTAATCTGGATACTTTTATTCCGGTATTAATCGAGTCAACTTCAAGATTAAACCAGTTTTCCTCTCTCCGTTTATTCAGCCCCTGTACCTTTACAGTGGCAATACCATAAAGTGTCTCCATAAAGAAGGAATTAGCTCTTGCATCCTTTATTAAGGACTCTTCAGATAACTGACGATATCTGTTGTAGGTTAGTACCCGGATAAATACATATAGACAGGTAAAAAGGATAACAAACCAGGTAAGCCACCCGCCATAGAGTACCAACATAATCAATAATCCGATGATCATAATGGAGTCAATTATTGCACCGACAATACTGGTTGTAAACGTCTCCTGAAGGGTGTTCAGGGAACCAAATCGGCTCTGTATATCACCAAATTTTCGGCGTTCAAAATACTCTAGAGGCAATTTTAGTAAATGCTGCAGTAATCCCTTTTGCCATTGGGCATTAATAAATGATGACATAATCAGTACTGTCCATGAGCGAATAAGACCAGTAATGGTTCTGAGTGCCACAAAGAAAACAAGGCCGAAACAAATTAATGTTAATAGACCGGAGTCATTTGCCGGTATGGCATGATCCATGACCAGTTGGGTTGCAACAGGCATCACTAAGTTTATACTTTCAATAATGATAGACAGGAAAAATATTTTCGTCAGTGCACTGTATAAACCATGGGTATTTTCAAGCATGGCTCTAAGGCTGATTTTATTTTTTACGTTTTCTTTTAAAAAATTGTTGTCAGGCCATATTTCCAGAATAATACCTGTGAATTTTTTTGAGAGTTCACTCTTAGCAACCTTCACAATCCCGACTGATGGGTCATGAATTGTGAATTTTCCATTCTTAATTTTTGTTAATACAACAAAATGATTAAAATCCCAGTGTAATATGCAAGGAAGCTTCACTGAATGTAACTCATCCAGCTCTACGGACACAGCTCTCGTAGACATATGCATCTTAACAGCAATATCATTTAAACTTGCTAAATCAGTTCCTCTGCTCGAAAGATTGAATTTTTGTCTTAGCGTAAAGATATCAATATTCTTTCCATAATAACCACATATCATTGCCAGGCATGCCAATCCACATTCCGAAGACTCCGTTTGATGGATCATAGGAAAACGTGATTTCAAACCTAAATCAAGTTTGTTTTTTAATACACTGACAACTTCACTTTTCATGAATATTACCCTGAGCACTTTTTACTACATCATAGAGTGGTGATATCATCCATTGGTATATCTTTCGATTTTCCAGGAATAATGTTAATTCTGCTCTCATCCCATTCTCCAGATGTATTTCTTCCTTGTTATAATATATCCTATCATTTTCAGGTGTGACCATGACCCGGTAATAAGCATGGCCAGAGAATAACTTTATATTATCTAATAAGTGATAGCTTAACATTTCTTGTTGCGAAGAAGGAGACTTAGATATTGAATGAATGATGCCATTAAATTGTCCAAACTTTTCATATGCAAAAGCGTCATAACGGATTCTGACGTGGTCACCTTTTTTTATATACGGAACGGCCATATCAGGTATCCATAAAATTAAGTATAGTTTTCTATCTCTCTCCGGTATTATCTGCGACAGAGTATCACCTGCATTAACAATCTGACCCTGAGATACATTCAATGTATCGATTATGCCATCTGACGGTGATCTTATTATAATGCTACTATTTAGCCCTGATTTTATTAATTCTTTTTTAAGTTCATTGCGCTGCAATTTCATCTGATATATTCTGCTGTCATATTCTGAAGTCTGTATCTGAACTTCTCTCTCAAGATTTTTTATTTGCAATGCATTTTGTATATTCTGGTTTTTAATGGACAAGACTGAATTTTCTTGCTGATAGTAGAGCGACATTTGGTTTTTTAGCTGATCGTTGTTAATTAATCCATTTTTCCGGTACTGTTCATAATTTCTCATGTTGTTTTCCATTTTTTGTAGTCCCTGCTCTGCAGTTCGTACAATCGAAGACGAGATATCGTATGCTTCCTTATATTTATTTCTCTGATCTTTAATTGACTGCAGTGTTTCGTCTCTCCCCTTTTCCAGGTTTCGGATGATCTCATCAATTCCATGTAACTGAGAAGTTATTTCGTTAAATTCGTTATCACTGACAACGCCGGATCGGGTTGTTTTACTTGTATCCAGCTCATAAAGACGGTCCCCTTTTCTAATTTTCTGCCCTTCCTTCACATATGATCTGACTACATACCCTTGTTGACTGGTTGATATAACAATTGGACGGGGCCAGGTGGTCACTTCCGCGGACACATTAATACGCCTGGTATAACTGCCAGAAATGATGAAAACGATAAAAAAAGTTATAAAGACGAAGCAGCTTAAAACGATACACCATAAGGGGATACCTGGCAGCAATATTGCTTTTGCTTTCCATACAGAATTACGGTGTTGTAACGCTTCCTGCCTGAACATTCCTTACTATCCTCCGGAGTTCCATTACTGGTGATGAACATTTATAATTGTTGATATATACTATAATAAATGATCGGAGATGACGTATGAAAAAAAATCCAGAAACCGCAATTCATGAAGCAGATGCCAGAGAGAAACAAGCTTTCCGGTATCATCGCTGGATATTAAAGGGAGTATGGTGTTTTGCCGTTCTGTTTTTTATCTGGTTACTATTTCTGTCCCATCGCTAATGAACTGAGGTACTCTCTCTGGTCTGGTGTTCTCTGCTTGATCAGTTCCTGTGACCAACCTGTTATGATGTAACAGGAAGTGTTTCGCGGGACCAGCCATCCCGCATGAAATATTCTGAGAATAACTCATGCGTCATTTTTATGTGGGAAGTATACCGTCATTGAGCTATTTCAGCGCTTCGCTGGTTTTTTTTGCCAGCGCTTAACTTTTTTAATTTAAGCAAAAATATACTGACAATATTGCGCCAAGTGCATTAATGCTTAAAAAGCAAATATATTTAGTATTTATCTCTAATTACGCATTAAACCTCTCCCGGGCTCGTGACATCCTGAAACCCCAAAAATCGGAACCACCCAAATTGACGCATGGCATTGACTCAGTACCTCCTGAATTGACATCCCGTTATACTCTGTAAAAACAGGAGGCTGGCATGAAACTGAAAATACAGGACCTGAGACTGTTTAATCTCGTCTTTGAAAGCGATCCGGGCTGGATACTCGATTTCTCCAACCGTACGCTGTCGGCTTTTTTTGATGAAGAGCTGAACATTGATATTGATGATGAATGTTATAAGGAAGAAGGAACCTCAAAAGCTAAACGGGTAAGATGTTTGCTGAAACAGGTGGATCGTGAGACAGCCCTGCGGGTTCTTGATACCCTGTGGCGGTATAAAATGGAGACCATGCCTGAGCAGGCCGAACAAAGCCGAAATGACTGGCTTGCACTGATTTCACGGCTGAAAAATACGGACGCTGATACAGCCAAAGGCGACAGGCCTGTGCAGGCATGGCACGGTGTCGACTGGCCTTCACTGATAGCCGAAATGAACGAGATGAAATCCCTGTCGCCACATCCGCGGGGTTTCCGTTTTGAAGCATGGCTTGCAGAACTTTTCAGTATCTTTAAGCTTGCCCCCCGCTCGTCATTCCGTAACACGGGCGAGCAGATTGACGGCAGCTTCCGGCTGAATGATGACTTTTACCTGTTGGAAGCTAAGTGGCATCAGAACAGAACGCCAGCGGCAGATTTGCACGTATTCGAAGGAAAACTCAGCACCAAGGCGAAGTGGGCCCGGGGCGTGTTCATCAGTTGGATGGGGTTTACTGATGAAGGTCTGACAGCCTTCGTGAAAGGAAAACGGGTGATCTGTGTCAGTGGTTATGATCTTTACCATTCACTCAGTCACGGTATCGCTCTGCCCGACCTTCTGGACGCAAAACTCCGACACGCAGCGGAAACAGGGGAGCCTTATGCCCAGTTTGACATGCTTTACACTCTTAAGGGCATAATAACCGGCACGCCGAAATAACCTGCAGGGTAATTCAAGAAATTACCCTGCGAAGAGCGGCTTACTTCACCCAGTCTTCCAGCACCAGACCCGGCACCCGCTCAAACTCTCTTGTATTATTCGTCACCAGGATGGCGCCGGCCGCGATAGCGTGCCCGGCAATGGCCGTGTCGTTCGGGCCGATCGGCGTCCCGGCGAGGCGCAGCGCCACCCGGATGTCCGTCGTGGCGTCCACCGCGGCCCGGTCCCAGGGCAGGATGGCATCGAGGCGCGCGCAGAACGCGTCGACCAGCTGAATATGGCGCGGCGAGGCCTTCGGGCCGGTGGCGCCGAAGCGCATCTCGGCATACGTCACGGCCGAGACCACAATGCGGTCACCGCGCAGCACCGCCTGCTCCAGGCGCTTCAGGACGGATTCCGGCTGCTCGCGCATGATGAACGAGCAGATGTTAGTGTCGAGCATCCAGGTTTTCTTCATGGCTCAAAGCGTCCTTCATCGCTGACCACATCCTCACGCTCCGCCATAAAGTCCGGATCGGCCCTGTCCAGCTGCGCGAACGAGCCCCAGGTCGGCCGGACGGGACGCAGAATGATGCTGTCCCCTTCCCGGACGATCTCCAGCTCGCTGACGCCGTCAAAATCCAGGTCCCGGGGCAGCCGAATGGCGCGGTTATTGCCGTTTTTAAATATCGAAACTGTGCGCATGGATGTTCCTCCAACTGATCATGCATGATGTGTGAGTGCATATGTGCAGTATATGCCTCCCGGATTGGTTTGTATAGGTGTCACATATGCAGATGATTGGCATATGCATATGTCTGCACTATGCAGATGCGCGGCATATGGATATGCTGTGCATATCCTGTTTTCTCATTTCTCCACCGCAGATCCGAAAAATACCAGTTCCGGATCTGCTTCAGCCCCGCCGGGGCGCAGCGGCCCGGAAACACAATATCTAGCGGTGTTATCAGCTGGTTGTAACGCTATATGTTGTGTCCCTCCCCTGCCCCGCGACCGCCTGCTCACCACCGGAAAACGCCGCTTTGCTTATTCCCTGACCGTGGTACACTTCCGGAAACTTCATAAAGTGCGAAAAGTCGGATCCAACCGGAACGGCCGTCCGGTAATTTAACGGCGTGGCTGTATGGCTGCTTGTTATCTCTCTGGTGATTATTGTGTATGTGAATTTCACGGTGTGAAATGAATGGCGACATAACAGTATGTTTCAGGCGGGCGTGAGTCAGCTGCATCCTTACGCTATACTGATATGCATATCATCAGTATGTATTCCGGAGTGCATTATGAAGCAGCGCATCACTGTCACCATAGACAGCGACAGTTATCAGTTACTGAAATCCGCAGACGTCAATATCTCCGCCCTGGTGAACAGGGCCATGCAGAATGAGGCCCGTCGTCTGCGTTCCGAACGCTGGCAGGCTGAAAATCAGGAAGGGATGGCCGAGGTTGCCCGCTTTATTGAGATGAACGGTTCATTCGCCGACGAAAACAGGGACTGGTGAGATGCAGTTTAAGGTTTATGCCTATAAAAGAGAGAGCCGCTATCGTCTGTTCGTGGATGTGCAGAGTGACATCATCGATACCCCCGGGCGACGGATGGTGATCCCGCTGGCCAGCGCCCGGCTGCTGTCGGATAAGGTTTCCCGTGAACTCTATCCGGTGGTGCACATCGGGGATGAAAGCTACCGCCTGATGACCACGGACATGGCCAGCGTCACGTCCTCCGTCACCGGGGAGGAAGTGGCCGATCTCAGCCACCGGGAAAATGACATCAAAAATGCGATAAACCTGATGTTCTGGGGAATTTGACAGCCTCCCCGCCCTGAAAGACATCGAGGATGTCAAAACGAAGCATTGCCGCAGAGCTTAACCCTCAGCATGAACTGCCCTCCGGAGCGGATGCCCTGCAGGCTTTCGCGGGGTCAGCTTAAACGAACGGTTCACACAAACACCCTTAAGTCAGTAAAAGGAAACCAGATGAACAGAACTGATGGCGAACCAGAGACAGACGTGATGGCCACCGCTTTCAGCACCATGCGCAAGTACGGCATGAATATCATCACCGCCACGCAGCATATGGATATTAATGCTTACGTGAAATCCGATCCGCGGATGCCGAGAACGCGGCTGCGTCGTTACCTGGGACAGTACGGCCTGCGCGGTGAGGCCCTGAGCGCGGAGGTAAGACGTATCGTCGCTGGCCCTGAACGACCAGATAACACGCTGAAAGCCGGAATCTTCTATACGTGGCCCTATGGCTGGGAGCCTGCGGATTTCACGCCAGTGATGAGGCGCATTTTCAAGGGAAAGCGCACCCGCCATGTGATGTTGTTTGATGAACTGCCTCAGCTGTTTGGCAAGAATGACTATTGAACCGGATACTATTTTTGAGGCGAGGTATGGGTACACCAACATTTAGCTCATTTAACGATGTGGTCCGGGAGCTTGAGGATGTATATGGCCACCAGGAGCTGTGGCTTTATTCTGGCCTTAATGAGGACAGCCCCATCGAGACAGCCCGCAGGCGTCAGAAATGGCGATCTCCAAAAATTCTCAAACGAAACGGCAGAATGGTGGCAGAACAATCAGGCCAGCCTGATTTCTGGGTGCTCACGGGTGACTACCATCTGCCGCAGTCTGAACACAGCGCTCCGCCGTGGAAAGCCTGCCTCATCAATAAGGTCTTTAAAGTGTATTGTTCACTTCACTGTTAGGGAAAAAAACATGACCGACTGTGTTACCCGGACTGGTGACGACAAAACAATGTGGCTCGTGACATTGCCGGAGATCATTACAAATAACAGTACCCGCCAGGAGGAAAATCTGGTCGTTATTCTGAGCAGGGAGGAATCGTGGGGGCCAACTTCTGACCATTTTCCCGACGGATTGTACCGGGTCTCCTGCATAATGACACTGTACCTTGCCGATACCGAACTGACGAAGACTCAGACTTTCACTGCAATCTACTGGCCTCAACAGAAGGCCCTGCATCTGTTTACAGATGAGTTCAGACTGGAACGCCGCCTGCAGGGACTCGGCCTGGGTAGCTGGATCACGCAGCAGTTTGTTCTCTGGGCCAGAGGCCTTCCGCCAGCAACCCTGGTTTTGCCGATTGAAATTTCCCGGGTTGATGAAGAAAACGAAGAAAACAAGATCCGGAGGGACAGGCTGTGGCACGCAATGGGTTTCCGGTTCCCGGCGGGGGAAACCAGCTCAATGCCGCTGCGGGCAGACGAACTGCAGTTGCCACGGGGCAGGTGCTCAACGCTCCGGGTGGAGCCCCTGGTATCCGCGGTACGCCGGCTGGAAGACTGTTATCGCGGGCTGCAGGAAAAAATCGTGCAGCTCGAAGGCAAAAAACGGTCGCAAAAACAGTTAATTACTTCACTTAAGAATCGTCCATTTTATCATCTGTTGCACAGGAAAGAGGGCCAGCTCCCGGACGAGAAATGTGACGCCCTGCCGCTGCGGGCAGAAAAACTGTCTCTGCCGCAGAGCGGGGATTCAGACCTGGAGGTGGCGCAACGGGCAACCGGGGTCATCCGGCTGGCTACCCTGTGTGCTCAGTCGCAGAAAAGAATCCTGGAGCTGGAAAGGGAGCTTGCCTCGCAAAGTGAGGAGCTCGTTGACCTGCAGGCACATCCCTTTTTTAACCTGCGGGATAAATACCGCGGCCAGATCCTGTTCTGGGGATGGGGGATGGGTTTTCTGTGCTTTATCTACTGGATGTTGGTGTCATGAATGTTCCCGTTCCATAGCCACCCACTGAAGAGGAGTGAAACCTGTGCCCGAAAATATCGTGTCTACCGTCATTGACGGGGTAGTTTTGTTTGTGACTTCGTCTGTTTTCTGGCTGGCCGTCGCTGGCTGGTTAGTCATCCTGACTCCGGTAATATTACGAAGAAAATTCTCGGCAAAGAAAAAAATTAACAGAAATTATGAATAACCTGGTTCCAGTTGGATCTCCGGCATCTCCCGGAACATTGCTCCCGGTGGCCATCGATTACCCTGCCGCCCTCGCCCTGCGCCAGATGGCGCTCGTGCAGGATGAACTGCCGAAATACCTGCTGGCGCCGGAAGTCAGCGCCCTGCTCCATTACGTGCCGGATCTTCACCGCAAGATGCTGCTGGCGACGCTGTGGAACACCGGCGCGCGCATTAATGAAGCGCTCGCGCTGACCCGGGGGGATTTTTCGCTGGTGCCGCCGTATCCGTTCGTGCAGCTGGCCACGCTCAAGCAGCGCACCGAGAAAGCGGCCAGGACGGCAGGTCGTGCCCCCGCAGGCAGTCAGGTCCATCGTCTGGTTCCCCTTTCCGATCACCACTATGTCAGCCAGCTGCAGATGATGGTGGCCACCCTGAAAATTCCGCTGGAAAGACGAAACAAGCGCACCGGCAGAATGGAGAAGGCACGTATCTGGGAGATCACAGACCGTACCGTGCGCACCTGGCTTAGCGAAGCGGTGGAGGCCGCAGCGGCCGACGGGGTGACGTTCTCAGTACCGGTTACCCCCCATACGTTCCGTCACTCCTACGCGATGCATATGCTGTACGCCGGCATACCTCTGAAGGTTTTGCAGAGCCTGATGGGCCACAAATCGATCAGTTCCACGGAGGTCTATACGAAGGTGTTTGCGCTCGATGTCGCGGCACGGCACCGGGTGCAGTTTGCTATGCCGGAAGCTGAAGCTGTTGCGTTGATAAAAAAGTTAACCCCAAACCAATCTACATAGGTCAACTATGGGTAATACCCCAGGTTTCGACCTAAAGTAGTTCTTGTGTGGGAAACAGTCCAAGCTTAATGGGGGCTTATCCAGCCTCACTTTTTACAGCTTTCAATCACATTAATTATGTTCAGAAAGGCCCTCATTGCCCTAAAGAAAAAAAATGCAGCCATGAAAATAAGGAATAATTGAGATACAACTCCTGCTAAATCATGGTTGCTACCAGCCACTGATAGCAACGTAAATAGTAATGCAAGCGAAAAATGTAAGGCGATTGTAGTATTTGAATTCATGTATATCCCCTTATGTATAGGACTGAGGCCATCCGCAAATTTTCACTATCGCGAAGTTGTTGCCTCGATATAAAAGGTGTTACCACCCTGAACAAGATAACAAGATAACAAGATAACAAGATAACAAGATAACAAGATAACAAGATAACAAGATAACAAGATAACAAGATAACAAGATAACAAGATAACAAGATAACAAGATAACAAGATAACAAGATATTATCGTTGTTTCGCTTCTGCGATTAATCTGGATATCTCTGTTTTTGATAAACTTTTTAGTGCCTCTACCGCTGCCCTGACTACGTCAGAACGATTCACTCTGCTTTTACCTGAAATCATTTCACCCGCTATAAGATCATCAATGTCTTTTAAGTTTTCTTCAAAAAAGGAAATGCTCACTGGTTTTGCTTTACTTACAGCCAATGGTCTCTCTGAAGTCACTTTGGTATTATCAATACCAGCAGTACCACCGTTAATAAACGCTGCCTCATCACGAGATGGAGTATTTGCTCTATTTCTCACAGAATAACCTCTTTAACTAACGATTCGATTTCTTGTTGTGCTTTGTCATTTTGCGTTTCAAAAATTGTCATTGATTCTGCCCAGGCATCTCGATGCGCTTTTCGATCACAAACTCGGGAACTAGCCAGACGCATTTCAGGATAATCCTTGAGTACGTCAGCTGCCTGATTTGCTTCATTGACAAACATGTTCGTGGGCGTCATGTTTAAAACGAGATATCCCCGGACGTCCTCATTAAAATCTTTTGCTGCTGTAAAAACAGAGCATGTATGAGGCACTACATCCAGGTCCATCTGAGAAGGCCGCAACGGAGAAATGAATACGTCAGCGGCCATCAACCCACTACGCATTTCTGCACTGTCGCGGCCAGCACAGTCTGCGATGACAAAGTCATAAGATTTCTCGTGTTCCTTTAGCATGGCTTTGATGTTGCCTGTTGCGCCAGTAACCGGAATATGGGGAAGATCTTCAGGACGATTGTTGTACCAGGTCAATACAGATTTCTGGTCATCTGCGTCGACAATGATCACTCTATTGCCCAGTGACATCAGATACGCAGCTATAGATACCGCCAGTGTACTTTTACCAACCCCACCCTTTTGACTACCCAATACTATTATCATCATAGCCTCATATTAAATTGTTAAGTTAACAACTTAATATTGCCAAACAGGCGACAATATTGCAATTTCTTTATTAAGTTAATATCTTGTTAAGTTGTTAACTGTGTGATTTATAACTGAATTGTTTTTGTATCTTAACAAATTAGTAAGATGTTAGGATAACAAGATAACAATATAACAAGATAGCAAGATAACAAGATAACAAGATGGCAAAGTGGTGCCTTTATCCGAAATCCCCATAGAACCACATAATGCGGCTTTCAACTCCAGGCTACCTTTAGGGAGGGTAGTATCAACCAGTTATGACCGCGTGAAGCAAAAAGTGGGGCGTAGTGGGAAGCCTTTGAATCTTCGGTGTGTCGAAGTGGGGAGTCGGTGAGACAAATTTGGTAAAAGGTGGTGAGAAGCGGGATAGCTTCTCACTTCTATCCAAAAAGGTGTGTTGAAGTGGGAAGGTGCGTAAGTATATACAGATAAAAACACACATTTAACAGGTTCTCATCCCGCTACAACACACCTATTAAGACGTTTAAGGCGAGGCTTCCCCCTACAACACACCTATCAAGATGTTTAAGAAGAGACCTCCCGTTTCAACACACCTTAATCGCGTTGCTTTCCCGTTTTGACACACCTTATACAGCTGTTCCTGGTTTCAGATTTGCTGAGCGACGGTGGATCAGAATGAAAGTCTCTTTACCTTTTTTGGTGATGCTGTGGTCAAGGTACCCAATATCCTGCAACTGCTTGAGGGCCAGTTTAATGATACGGTTCTGTTCCTTTACCGGAGAGAGCAATGAGAGCCTGTCTCGTATTCGTTTGAAAGATATGGGGACTGGGTTCGTAGGCAGGCTTTCGATGAAAGTATACAGGGCCTGAGCTGCTTCCTTTCGGGTTAAAGCGTTTATCGGTTTATGTCGTAGCAGAACAGTGTAATCAGTTTGGTAGAGTTCCCATAGTCGCTGATCAGCTTCAAGTTCCACCTGGTCGTTTGCAAAATCCAGTTCACCTGTCTTAAGCAAACCTGTTACGGAAACTTTTTGAAGGCCCTCTGAGTCGCTACGGGTAAAGGTAATGGTCTTGCCACGTATCCTGGTCAAAGCTTCTGAAATACTTTTTCTAAGACGGGAATCGAATCTCTTAGACTCAAAGCGGCACATTCCAGCAAACTCATGAAAAGTAAGCTTAATGCTGTTGGTTTTTAAACCGTACTTACTGAAAGCTTCTATGATACCGACCCATACCTTGAAGTCGATGGCCATACTCAACCGTTCACCGGTTATACGAATATCGTCGTACCCCTCCCGCCTTGAGAATTCCAGATCCTTGAGAACAGAGGTCGCATCGATTGATGTTCTGGTGCCCTTTGCAGGCCTGCTTGAAGGAACAAAAACATTTAATCTCATCAGGGCTACAGGCTGAACTGTGGCCTTACTTGTGACGGTGAGTTTATTGTTAACACTTTCACAATCTGGACCTATAACCTCGCCGATATAAACATTCTCATTCATATAGTTATATCCATTCATAGCATATGATCGATATGTGCCTAAATATTAACTATTTCCCGTTTCGACACACCTTTCTTCCCGATTCTACCCACCCTTACCCCGTTTTGACACACCTTTTTCCCGCTTCAGAACACCTTTTTCCCACTACGACACACCTGAAATCGCTACGAAGCCCGTAAACAAAGGTTTTGCCGCTAAAGGGATCAGTTTGGATCTATTTGGATAACTAAGGGTAAGTTATTGGATCTACTCAAAGGATATGTGGATAACTCATTATGGAATCTATAGAACTTAAGTGCGTAAGGTGCTTTAAAAGGCTTCAGCTCCCCTGGTGCTTCCTCGCTCACTCGCGGGCTTCGCCCTGTCGTTCGGCTGCGGCGAGCACTGCTGGCTCTCTCTGAAAGGCAAAATTTAACCGATCCTCGCAACGGGGATATCTCTCCAGCGAGTGGTGTACGCAGGGGAGAGCATATCGCGTTTCATTTGCCAGGATGGCGCAATTCCTCTACCGGCAAACCATACTTTACCCAGCCCTGAGTTGTTGATCCCGTCCAGAACCCTCATCAGCTCAGCACTGTGAGGGCGTGGCGGGCGTTCGTCAAACAGCTGCAGCTGCGAAACGCCGGAGCCGGTGAAGTCATTCAGCATAACTCCGGCTTTGGCATACCGGTGCCCATCCCTCCAGATACGCTCCAGAGCCATTGTGGCGGCTGCAATGATGTCCCTGGTGTCCTGAGTGGGTGTAAGCAGTTTTTCCGTAGCCACGTTGCCGTAGTAAGGCTCTTTAATGGCGAACGGAGACGTTTTGATGAAAACGGAAATATGCCGGCAATACTGGTGCTCTTTACGCAGTTTTTCAGAGGCCCGCTCTGCGTGCTGACAGATAGCCTGACGGAGTGACTCGTACTCCGTGATCTTCACGCCAAAACTGCGGCTGCAGACAATTTGCTGTTTCGTCGGAGGGGCTTCCTCAAGCGAAAGGCAGCTTTCCCCGTTCAGTTCCCGTACCGTTCGCTCAAGGACCACAGAAAAATTTTTGCGGATGAAGGCCGGGTTCGTCAGAGCCAGATCGAGCGCGGTTTTTATGCCCAGCACATTTAGCTTGCGTGCAATACGGTTACCCACCCCCCAGATTTCTTCAACCGGCTGCAGTGAAAGCAGTTTCCGCGTCCTTTGCGGATTTCCCCTGGTCAGCGCGAGTACGCCACGAAACTGTTTCCACTCTTTTGAGGCCCACTGGGCTGATTTTGCGAGGGTTTTCGTTGGTCCGGCGCCCACGCCAATGGTCAGGCGGGTACAGTCATACACGTGCTGACGCAGCTGCCGGCCGAAGTCCTCAAGCCCCATACAGTGCTCCACGCCGGTCAGGTCGAGGAACATCTCATCAATGGAATACTGTTCCACCCTGGGGGCCAGTTCCTCCAGGCAGTTCATCACGCGCGCCGACATCGAGGCGTAAAGTTCATAATTACTTGAAAACGCATATATTTTTTCCGGGTACCTTTCGTTTTTTATCTGAAACCACGGAGTTCCCATTTTGATCCAGGGCTTCGCCTCGGCACTGCGAGCGATTACGTTCCCGTCGTTGTTGCTCAGGACGACTATCGGCTTTCCTTTCAAATCCGGGCGGAAAACACGTTCACAGCTGGCATAGAAGCTGTTCACATCGGCCAGGGCAAACATCAGTACATCTCCCTCGGGCGGTGGATGATATGCGTGACAACGCCAAAGATATCCAGCTCGTCGGGATCAGGATAAATCGGCGACCAGGAGGCATTCATGGGCTGCAGCGTCAGTCGCGGCGTCAGCAGAAGCCGTTTCACCGTAAACTCCCCCTGTACGCTGGCGACAACGATATCGCCGTGCCGCGGCTTTTCAGCACTGTCCACAACCAGCAGATCGCCATTGTACAGACTGCCGTCGGCCATGCTGTCTCCGCTGGCACGCAGGTAGTACGTCGCGCTCGGATGCCGTATGCAGTAATCATGGAGATCCAGATCGGACTCGACATAGTCAGCAGCAGGGCTGGGAAAACCGCAGCTGGCCAGATCGGCAAACAATGGATGGGCCTGTGGCGGGAGTTCTTTCCCGGTGCTGAAAAGTTGTAGTTTCATCTTTCCTCCTGACACTCTAATTTTTACTGGTTATGCATACAGTATATTTAACAGCGTGACGATAATCCAGATCGCATGCCTTAAGAACATTTTGAGTAAATAAAGGTGTTCAAAATGCTTATATTAATCATTTTGATATTTTTGTATTGCTCATATTGAGAAATGTTACTTTGTTTTTTTCATCTTGCTCTTATAATTGGTATCAAAATGAGTGTAATTAACGGAGCATATTGATGAATATTTACTGCGATGATGGTTCAACTAATGTTAAGCTGGCATGGTTTGAAGGAGATGAGCTTCAGACCCGGGTTTCTGCGAACTCCTTCCGGCATGGCTGGAAAGTGGCGGAATTCAGTGCGGCAACGTTCAACTATCAGGTGGGTACGCTGAAATACACCTGGGACAGCGTCAGCCGGGATGCCATCCCGACAACAAACGTGGAATATCAGTACGGTGATCTCAACCTGCTGGCCGTGCATCATGCGCTGCTGAACAGCGGACTGGAGCCGCAGCCGGTGAGCCTGACCGTGACGCTGCCCCTGAGTGAGTATTACGACGGGGACTGCCAGCGGAACGAGGAGAACATACGACGCAAACGGGAAAACCTGATGCGTGAGCTGGTTCTGAATAAGGGCAGGGCGTTTACCGTAACGGACGTGAAGGTGATGCCGGAATCACTACCGGCGGCGTTCTCCCGTCTCGCGGAGCTGAAGCCCGGCCCCGCTGAGACCACCCTGATTATCGATCTCGGTGGCACCACGCTCGATGCCGGTGTGATTGTCGGCCAGTTTGATGATATCAGTGCGGTGCACGGTAATCCGTCTGTCGGCGTGTCACAGGTCACCCGCGCAGCTGCAGGCGCGCTGCGGGCGGCAGACAGCGAAACCAGCGCCCTCATCGCTGACACTATCATCCGCAACCGCAATGATCGTCAGTATCTGCAGCGTGTGATCAACGATGCCGGTAAAATCGACGAGGTTCGGAACAAAATAACAGAGGCGATCACTTCCCTGGGGGCGCGTGTCACCAGTGAGCTGACGGCCTTCAGGAACGTTAACCGGGTATTCCTGGTCGGGGGAGGGGCTTCCCTCATAGAAGAAGCTATCCGTCAGGCCTGGCCTCTGGCTCCTGACCGTATCGAGGTTATAGGCGATCCGCAGATGGCGCTGGCCAGGGAGATTGCCCTTTACAATAAAGAGGACTAAACGTGCCGGACGGCCAGTATTCTTTCTATCTGCACAGCGACGATCGCACCGACATCGCGGCAATGGCAACCATCAACACCATCTCACAGCCCCTGCGCGGTGAGTTCATCCGTACCGCCGCCACCGCCGGGGCGGTGGTATACCAGGTGGATGCCCGTTTACCGGCGCTGATCCCGGTGTTCTTTGCCGGGCAACTGAGCGCTGTCCGCTTTTGCGCCGTGATGGCCCTGGTCTCCGGAACCTGGTCCTCACTCACCGGCCTTCCGGATGAGCCCGAAAATGGTGGGGCTGCTCTGCCCGTGTCACCGGAGACGGAATACCAGCGCCGGCGTTACACCCTGACGCTTCAGAATGGCCGGAGTGGGGAACGGGTGGAAAGTGTGCTGACGGAAGCGTCATCCCGTCTGCGTGGGGATCTGCTGAGAAACCTGATTATCACCGGTCTTGCCCTCCACACGACGGCGCCGGAACTGCCGCGCCTGCTGGCCAGTATGCCGGTACCGCCCACCTCGGTCAGTGAGCTGCAGGCTCTGGTTCAGCAGATGGCCGGCACCGCTGACGTGAACAGGGCTGCAGCTGCAGTACCGGATACGCCGGCAGCATCTGCCGCGCCGGTGTCCGGGGCGGATACCCGGGAAATAAAGAAAAATATGCGGCGTGCATTCGGTGACTAACAGTACGAATCACATCCACTACTATACCGATTTCAAATGACTGACATCCCCAGGGAGGTTCTCATGTCACCAGGATTCAGAAATGTTCTCCGTCTCGCCCGCATTCCCGTCGACAGCAGTGAACCGGTGCGCAGAAAATTTGGCAGCCGGCTGATTGGCATTGTGACGGTATGTCTGCTTCCGCTTCTGGTTTTCGACGTTCCGCAGTGGGTTTTCATTTTGTCGCAGGTCATCTGGGGGGCGGGCGTCTATATTGGCCTGTCACTGGCCGGGGATAAATCCCTGAACCGCTGATATAAACTTTCCGGTTGTTCAAAAAAAGAACAGGCGTGGTGGCGTCTGTTCTCCCGCGCTTCTCCGTCGTTTGCCTTCAGGTTATCCACAATCTTAAGCCCCGGATTTGTGGACAGGTATGCCGGTAATTCCCCGTTCGCCTGGAGTTAACGCCAGCCTGCCGCCCGCTGCCAGTGTCTCGCGTCCGGTCTGGTACGGGACGGGCGGTTTTTCCGCTCCGGCCCGGCGTCGTTGAGAGTGTGCGCCAGTCCCTCGCCCTTTTAAGGAACGCCCTTCAAGCCGCTTTCGCGGCATATCCTTGCCGTCCAAAAGACGGACGGCTGCGGTATTCCACGGTCGGCCTGACCCGTGACCGGACGCGATGAACAGGCAGCGTGCGGTAGGGAACGGTATCGCGGTGATGCCTCCTGCCCCCTCAGACTACAGGAGTGCTGCCATGTCCAGATTCATTCTCGGGAACTGTATTGATGTGATGCGCGGATTCCCCGACCGTGCCGTGGACCTTATTGTGACCGATCCGCCTTACCTCGTCGGTTTTAAGGACCGTCAGTGCAGACAGATTGCCGGGGATGTGACGGACGAATGGCTGCAACCGGCCACGCTGGAGATGTACCGCGTCCTTAAAAAAGACGCACTGATGGTGAGCTTCTACAGCTGGAACCGTGTGGACCGCTTTATGGCCGCGTGGAAGGCGGCAGGATTCTATGCCGTGGGCCAGCTTGTGTTCACCAAAAACTATGCCTCCAACCGTCGTAACGCCAGGGCCCGACGCGGATTTGTGGACTACTGCCATGAAGGGGCTTATGTCCTTGCCAAAGGCCGCCCCGTGCCGCCCCTTAAACCGCTGCCGGATGTGCTGCCCTTCCCGTATACCGGTAATACCCTGCATCCGACGCAGAAACCAGTGGAGGCGCTACAGCCGCTGATTGAGTCATTCAGCGCTCCGGGCGCGATTGTTCTCGACCCGTTTGCCGGAAGCGGTTCGACCTGCGTCGCTGCATACCGTGCCGGACGCCGCTATATCGGCATCGAAATGCTGGCGCAGTACCACCGGGCCGGAACCGAACGACTGGACGCCATGCACCGGGCCGTAAATACCCCGGCGGCGAACGATGAATGGCTCCCGGAGGCCGCGTAATGAATTACGACGGACACGAAGCCCTGCGCCGCGATATGGCCGGGCTGGCGAACAATCTTTGCGACCTGAAAACCACCCTGA
Source organism: Citrobacter sp. CFNIH10 (assembly GCF_002934585.1). NCBI lineage: Bacteria > Pseudomonadati > Pseudomonadota > Gammaproteobacteria > Enterobacterales > Enterobacteriaceae > Citrobacter > Citrobacter sp. CFNIH10. Next base: position 47,914 of record NZ_CP026212.1, on the reverse strand, counting down.
AAGTGCTGGAAGACACGTACCACTACCGGTACGACGGACTGGCGGAACGGCTTGCCGGTATCAGTCTGCGACGTCTCAGCGTCCTGATGGATGAGGCGTTCAATATTGCACTGATGCTCGATGAAAGCTTTCTGGATTGAGGAGAGAACATGTACGGAACCCGTGAAGATCTTTGCAGGATGCTGAATGAGCAATATCCCGCAGAAACCCCGCTGAACCTGATTATCTGGACCCCGGCGGATATTGAAGCACTGGCTGACGGGATGGAATATTCCTTTTCAGAACATGACGTAAGGGCAGTACTGGAACGCATGGACACTATACCGGAAGAACAACGGCTTGAGTCGGGCGTGTCAGCCGGCCTGGTGATGGCACTGATAGACCAGGTGAAAGAGAACGGGCAGAGGGTGACTGTGCCGGTTGACCTGCTTGAAACCCTGCTGATTACCGCCGAACAGGCATTGTGGGACAGGGAATGGACCGCACGGGATCGCAACCTCCCGGTGCCGGAAAGCGTAATGCGCCGCCTGGCGGATACAGCAAAAGTGCGGGCATTACTGAAAAGCTGACAGCAGATCGCCCCGCCACGCGGCGGGGTGATATAACCCGGACAGAGACGATAATGATGAAAAAAGAAACCCTTAACACGCTTATTCTGCGTCACGGCGACCGGATGCTGCGCCAGGCTGGCTGGCCCGACACTGTTGATATGGCGCCCGTCGCCCCCGAAACCGTACCCGGCTGGCTTGCCGCCTGCGGCTCTCTCAGTGGCGTGGAAATCCTCACGCTTACGGAACAGCTTTGTCAGCCGCTGACGTATGGCCGGGCAGCGTTGTTGCTCGCCAGCGCCCGGCGGCTGGCGGGAACCCCGGCTCGTCTGCATCTCTTTCCGGTGCAGGCATATCCGCATCCGGAGCGGCTGGCTGACTGTCAGGTTATCCGCCTGCCTTACGCTCAGGAGTGGCTGACAGCGGCGGAATGTGACGATCTGCTGGCCTTCCTGAAAGCCTCCCTCACGCAGATATCGGAAATCGTCCACCGGGATACGAAGCGCATCGCCGCCGCGCTTACGCCGTCCGTCAATCCCCGTCTGATGGACAGGCGGATCGGTGACTGGCGCTTGCTGGCCGTTGAGTATGATCATGATAACTGCCTGGACGAAGACGAAACCGACAGGCTGGATCAGGTCCTCGATGCCATTCTTATTCGCGATGCGCGATTCTGCCCGGTCCTGCTCACCCTGGTTAACGAGCGGGAGGAAACTATCAGGAGCGCAGGGGTTATCGCTGATCAGCTGCGTTTTACGGACACTCCGGTCCGGCGCTGGTTTGATCGCCGGGTTTTAAGGGAAATGGTGAGAGAGGCCCGCGCCAGCAGAACTCAGGAGTGACAGCCCGGAGCGTCAGGGGAGGGGGACCCTCCCTTGTCAGCCTGCCGGCACAGGAGGTGTGGTGCGATAAGGATGTCGCCGTGCCGGCTCCGCGTCCACCCGGCCCGGTTTCCGGGCCTTTTGGGTGAACACAACCCTCTGTTATCGCCGTGCCGTGTGCTGGCTGTGCCGTGCCTTCACTTTAGCCCGACAGCCGCAGAGGCTGGAGTTCGCTGGCGCCGCCATCCCCGGATAAGGCAGTCGCCGGCTTGCCGTTGCCGCCGGCTCCGCTTCACCCGGCCCCATCCCTCCGGTCCGTGGCCTTATTACTGCGTCTGTCGCGTTGCGACATCTGCTTCCGCTTTTCTCCCGGTGGTCGAAAAACGGGGGAGAGAAACCCTGTATTCAACCTCCTGCATCGCGACGGGTAGTGCCGTGCCTTCACTTTAGCCCGGCCGCTGCAGATGCAAGGGTGCGCTGACGCCGCCATCCTCGCCCGGTCGCAGGTTTTTTATGATGCTCGCCGTTCTTCCCGTCGTTTTCTCGCTCAGGTTTCGCTCGAAAACCGTCCAGACCAGCTTCGCGCTATATCTGCGCTGCGGCCTCCGGTGTCGCCCCTGCATCTTCCGCTTTTCGCCGGGCTGTCGTGTCGGCACGGCACAACCCGGTGCCGCAGTCTATGTGATTACGGAGGTTTATCCATGCAGTATGTGAATACATGCCCGGTCCTGAATGTTGAGGAGTCCGACCGCCTGTCTTTTATGCCGTACCTGTTCGGCACGGATTTCATGCTCGCGGAATTACAGGTGTACGCTCTGGCCAAAAAATGGATGCCCGGCTATGAGGGCGGCTTCTGGCATTTTATTCGCCTGCCGGAGGGGGGCGGCTACATGATGCCGGATTGTGGCCGGGTACATCTGGTCAGTAGCGAAAACTGGTTTGATCGCACTGTCAGCGCCGACGCGGCGGGCATTATTCTGACCAGCCTGGCGATTAATCGCCGTCTGGCGGCCCATCATGACAGCAGTAACCCGGCGCTGACCCGCCTTTATATGCTGCGTGATGCCCAGCTCTGGAATCACATCACCTTTCACCCCGAATGCAGTGCTATTTACGCCGCGCTGGACTGATTAACGACCGGGGCGGTTACACCGCCCCGCAGGGAGACAAAAATGACTTCATCAGTAACCGTTCCGGCCGTCTACGTGGGCACATATCACCAGTACAACGGCGGCAGTATTTTTGGCAAATGGTTTGATTTAACCGACTTCGACGACGAAGACGAATTTTATGACGCCTGCCGGGCGTTGCATGCCGCCGAGGATGACCCCGAGTTTATGTTTCAGGACTGGGAAGGGATCCCGTCTCAGTTTGCCTCTGAATCCTCTGTTAAGTGGGCGTTTATCGAGGCATTCCGGCAGGCTCAGGACGAAGGACGCGCTGCCGCGTTTGTGGCCTGGGCGGACTATACCGGCGAGTGCGACTATGACGCCTTTGATGAGGCGTATTGTGGCGAGGCTGAAAGCGAGGAGGATTTTGCTTATGGCTTTGTGGAGGATCACGGCCTGTTAAACGAGGTGCCTGAATCCCTGCGCGTCTATTTCGATTATGAGGCTTACGCGCGGGATCTGTTCAGCAGCGTCTATGTCTTCCATGAAGGCTATGTATTCAGCAACTGATTACTATCCGGCGGGGAAGCCCGCCGGTTAAGGAGAAAGCACATGAAACTTGCACCACAAAGCCGCGATATCCTGCGACAGTACAAAGCCCTGATTAATGCCCGCCGCCGCGATGCCGGTCAGCGGGAACTGACCACTGCGCAGGTGATGGATGAAATCTGCGAATACATGACCTGTCAGTGCGCCGTCTATATTGGCGGCCATTTCATTCTTCAGGGGGGAAAGGCACGATAAATCACAGGGCAGGGGGGAACCTCTGCCGCTTCCGGCCGCGCGAAAACCCGGGCAGGCTGCGCCTGCCGGAGAGAGACGTCGCCGCGCCTCCGGCGCCGCGCACTCTCCTCTCCGTTGTCAGTCGCTGTTGCCCCGGAATTCGCGTATTATCAGGGATATCTTCCTGTAAAGCAGACCGGTGATGCATATGTCAAAGTGGAATATCGCCTCTTTTTCAAAGGAGGTGCAGGATAAAGTTGCCGTCGATAAGGTGGCTGCTGCTGTTGCCTGGCAGGAGCGCATGAACAAGCCCGTCGTGCCGGAACTTGTTGAACGGGAACAGCCTGAACACCTGCGCGAATATTTCCATGAACGGCTCCGCGTACATAGACTGAACAGTCAGCAGCTGCCGCGCGCAAATGCACCCGAATATAATAAACCGGGAGATGATCAGCAGAATTGATTTTCTTACTCAGTGTTTCCAGGGAGGGTAATCTGTGCGTATGTCTCTGATGTTTGCTGCCGTGACGCTTTTAACCGGTATTAACCTGTTTTTTATTCCGTTTCAGCCTGTTCCGGCTCTGTGGGGGGCTATTCTGGCCGTTGCTTTTGTTCTGATTAATGTCGTGGCGGATAAGCTGCGCCTCTGGAGTGGTATTGCGTGGATTATCGTTGCCGGCATCATCATAACGCTGATGCTGAAGGGGAAAGAGCCGGGTGACGAATTTCGTGTCCTGATCACCGTTTTCGCTTTCCTGGCTTCAATCTGGTATAGCGTTGCGCAGTTCAGGAAGGAAAATAAGCTCCGTTCCTGACGCCCCGTCTGGTATGCCGCCGGTTTATCATGGCTTCTTTCCGGCGGCATGAAAAACATATTCTCTCCAGCCTGCATCTTTACGTTTCCGGCTTGCTCCCTGCTGTCTGTCTGCTTTCTCTTCTTCTTCCTGCTGTGATGTCTCTTTTTAACCCTTAAAGGCTTTAAAAGCACACCCATACTGGACACCTTCGGCTCCCGGCCAGCTGCGCTGTCCAGTCGTCGAGCCACACTCCGCTAACCGCGAAAAGATGCGGTAAACTCCGCCGAACCCGCTACGCGGTTTCGGGCCTGGCGGCTAGTGTCTGATGTCTGAAGTCAAGGTCAACGGCAGCGCTTGCTGCGACCGTTCCGGCCGCGCCGCTTTCACCGTGCCGGCGATAAAGCTGCCGGCACTCTGCAGGGCAACGCCGTTTCGCGCCCGCGCTCTTCGTCGTTGCGGCGGGTGCCTGCTCCTTCCCCCTGGCGCCGTATCACCCGTTTGAGTCCATTCGCCGGGGCTGAGACAAGCACAGTCGCCATCATCCGTCCAGGGTAAATGGCACGCGGTAAACCGCGCCCTGGACAGCTGCCGTCGCCCGTGCTCGTTTACGCCCTTGCGGCGAACGGCTCTCAAACGGGTGAAGGTTATATCCAGGGGGCAGGTTCAGCAGGTCCCCGCACAAAGTCAAAACCGCGGCCCCGGCAACTCAACGGGTGATGGTTTTAAAAGGCAAAACAACAGATTAAGGAGATTCATTATGGCAACACGTGGCGTCAATAAAGTCATTCTTGTCGGTTATCTCGGACAAGATCCCGAAGTTCGTTATCTGCCTTCCGGTGGCGCAGTGGCTAATTTCACCCTGGCCACGTCAGAAACATGGCGTGACAAACAGGATGGACAAATGCGCGAAAACACTGAATGGCACCGTGTTGTTGTGTTTGGAAAACTGGCCGAAGTGGCCGGGGAATATCTGCGTAAAGGTGCTCAGGTCTATATCGAAGGTCAGTTACGTAGCCGCAAGTGGACTGATCAATCTGGTCTGGAGAAGTACGTTACAGAAGTTGTGGTTAACGTTGGGGGCACCATGCAGATGCTGGGCGGCCGCCGTGAAAGTCAGCCTCAATCTGATCCGCAAACGCCACCTCCTGCCACCTCCGGTGCAGCGAAAGGGAAAGGTAAGGCTGCAGGTAAAAAATCTAACACTGCTCCGCAGCAACCACCTTCGCAGCCTGATCCGGGTCACGATTTTGACGATGAGATCCCCTTTTGATGACGCAGAAAAGCCTCTGATGCAGGGGCTTTTACAGGAGAAAAACCATGACAGACAACACGAACACATTACTTAAGTGCCTCGCCGATGGCTCGTTCACACGCGAACAAGCCACAGCGGTGGCAGAACAGTTTCAGAATGTCACCATTGAAGACGATCAGGGTACACATTTCCGGCTGGTTGTTCGTCGAGACGGTGAAATGATTTGGCGGGGGTGGAATTTTGAAAAAGGGGCCGCCTACTGGCTCAACCGCTACATCGAATTCTATGGCATCCGTAAAACGAAGTAATGAAGTAAGAAGGCGCCGGGTAGGGGGACTACCCGGCAGACAATCATTAATCCAGTGAGGTATCAATTATGTCCGTGACCGAGTCTAAAGCAAAAACATCTGTCAAAACCAGCAAAAAAAACGTCAAACCTGCCGAAGCAGCGGCTCTGAAAGAGGCGCTTGAAGCAGCACAGATTGAACTGGTGCCGCTGTCTGCGCTGATTAAATCGCCACTGAACGTTCGCACTATCCCGTACCCGGTTGAGAGTGTCCGGGAACTGGCTGAATCCATTGAGACCATTGGTCTGATTCAGAATCTGGTTGTGCATACTCTCCCGGAAGGTATGTCAGGGGTGGCTGCAGGTGGTCGGCGTCTTGCAGCCCTGCAGTTATTACTCACTGAAAACCGCATCGATGCCGGGTATCAGGTGATCGTTAAGCGGGTTAGTGACGAACTCGCGGTTGTGGCCTCAATGGTGGAAAACAACCAGCGTGTGGCCATGCATCCGGCAGAACAAATTGCCGGATTCCGCAAACTCTCCGAACAAGGGAAAAGCCCGGCGCAGATTGGTGACCAGTTGGGGTATGGAAGTCGCCACGTTCAGCGCATGCTGAAATTGGCTCATCTCGCCCCGGAAATCCTCGAACTGCTGGCAAACAATACCCTTGATGTGGAGCAGTGCCAGGCACTGAGTCTGGAAAGTGATCAGGCGCGTCAGGTGCAGGTATATGAACAGGTGAAAGCTGCTTACAGCACGGTTTCGGCACATCTCATCAAGCGGGTAATTACAGAAACGGAAATTTCCGTTACACATCCTCGCTTTGTCTTCATTGGTCGAGAAACCTACGAAGCAGCAGGTGGTGTGGTTCGTGAAGATTTATTTAGCCAGGAGGAGAATGACGGTACTGCAGATCGCGTGCTCGTAGACCGTCTGGTTATGGAAAAACTGGAGACTGCTGCACTGGCAATTGAACTGAACGAAGACTGGTCATGGTCAATAGGGCGGGAAAACCCACTGCAGAACTATGGTGAAGATCGTGAAAATTACCTTCTGCTTCCTGTGCCAGAACCGCAGTACACACCGGACGAACAGCAACGACTCGACGAGTTGTACGCTACACAGGCGGCAACGGAAACCTACGAGGATGAAGCCGCTATTCAGGTTCTGATCGACGAAATAGAAAGTCAGGCGGCACACCGTCAATGGACTGACGAACAGAAGGCAAGCTGTGGCGTAGTAGCCTGTCTTCATAATGGTGAGCTTTGCATTTTGCGCGGGATTCAGAAGAAGGTTAAAACGCCCGGGGAGGCGGATGCCGCTACGCAGGCGACCAGCCGTGATCTGCATGTGATCGACCGTAAAGAGCCGGATGCCGCAGAAGGGATCAGTCTGCCCTTACTCAAAAAAATGTCTTCCGAACGCACACTGGCTGTTCAGGCTGCCCTGGTACAACAGCCACAGAAAGCAGTGGCCCTGATGGTCTGGCGGCTGTGCTCCTGCGTATTTGAATACTGCCTTACCACCCGTCACCCCTTTGTAATGCGGATGGATGTTCATCACAGTGGGTTGGTCAGCGAAGCCCCGACCGGAAAAGACGGTCTGGCGTGGCAAACTCTTATGCAGGAGAAAAACCGTCTTGAAGGCCTGTTACCGCAAGGCTGGAAGAAGGACTTTTCCACATTTTTCACACTGGACGGTCAGACCTTGATGGCTCTGATGGCGTTCTGCACGGCCTGTTCCGTTGATGGGGTTCAGACCCGTGAGCATGGGCATACCAGCCGTAGCAACCTTGATGAGGTGGAGACGGCGATCGGATTCAATTTGCGTGACTGGTGGCAGCCCACTGCTGAAAACTTCCTCGGCCTGCTCAGTAAAAACCAGATAGTGGAGGCGTTACAGGAAGCTGGGCTGGATTCAGTCGCCGTCGAAGCGGCGAAGCTGAAAAAGGGAGATGCGGCGATCCTTGCAGAGCGTTCTCTGTCAGACACCCGCTGGGTACCAGGCTGGATGCAGCCACGGGATACGAAAAAATCGGGTTCGACAACGACGCCCGATACCGATGCTGATAACGAAGACAACACGGCTTGCGCCGCCTGATAACCAGAGCCGCCCCGTCAGGGGCGGCAGCAGGGAGACAATACTATGAAAACTGTGCTGAATCTTGATGTTCTGAAAACCATGTCTACCGAAGAACTGGAAGACTATCGTAACGCCGGTGAGGATTTTCGTCGTGAACTGAGCCATGCAGTCATGCGCGATTTAACGGTACCGGATGGCTGGGCAGTAAATGCGGAATACCGGGCCGAATTTGGGGGGGTCTTTCCTGTCCAGCTCCGGTTTAGCCCGTCTCATGACCATTTCGATGTAGCAGTATGCAGTCCGGGTGATCTCAGTCCTGTGTGGATAATCGTCTTTATTACCCGTGGAGGCCAGCCTTTCTCTGTCGTTTGCTCGATGGCCAGATATAACCCGGAACGGATTAACCATGCGCTGTCCCTTATCGCGCGCCTCGATGAGGACGGATATTCATTTGCCAGCATCATCAACACCCTGAAACAGGAGGGCGAACAATGATCCATTCATCCCGTTCCCTTGTTACCCTGCAACCTGCTCGACAGGCTGCACTGCAGGCCATCATGACTGTGGAAGATGCTCGCCAGCGCGGCGCTCGTCTGCCATCGATGCCACATGTGCGAACTTTTTTGCGCCTGCTGACGGGCAGCGGCCGCATTAACAACGAAGTGGCGCGACGCATTCCCGGCTTATATCGTGATCCAAAGGACCGACTCTCAAACCTGAAGCAGGTGGAAGAAGCGCTGGATGTATTGATTGCCAGCAATGGCGAGTATTGTCCTTTGCCATTGTCGCAGGATGTGCAGTCTGAACTGTTCCCGGAGGTGAGGCACGCCCGTGGAGAGCGGAGAACTCAGCGTCAGAACATCGCATTCACCCGCAAAATGCGGCGGGAAGCGCGGAAGGTTGAACAGTCATGGCTACTGCGCCAGAATTTGCTCGGGCAGGCTGTCACTGAGCTAAATTTCCAGTCGCCGGAAACGGTTAACAGCTGGTACCGCCGGTGGAGCGACGAGTTTGACGCGAGTGAGCTTGAACCGGCCTTCTGGCGTTGGCAGACGCGATTTACATCTCTCAGGGATCTTCGCTGGCTCCTTTGTGCTCATGCCCCCTTGTATGAGGTTATGCATGAAATCCGTTTCATCGTTCAGGAATCGGAAGAGGCCATCCTTGAGAGGGAGCGCTGGCTGGTACCAAACAAACTTATCTGCAGAGGATAATTGATGACATGGCGCTATTCGCTGCGCTGGAAGTTACCTTCTCCGTGTCCAGGAGTGGAGGTGCTCGCTTCGGAACAAGTTGAGGAAGGACAACCAGCGCCAGCATCAGTTATGGATTTGTGGGTGGCAGGGGCAGGGTATGCTGTGTGCCTGGATTTTTGTGGGGACAAGCCGATCCGTCGCTGGAGTGAAGAACAAAAAGCTGCAGCTCGCCGACGCAATCTGGCGAAAAGAGTATATCGTACCGCCCCACTGTTTGCTGATGAACTCATCGAAAGAGAACTGGAGGCTCGGCCTGATTATTTTAGCGGTAAAACAGTCCGTTAAATGATATTAAACTCAGCGAGATTTAAGGGTTATGTATCAAACGGCAATGGATTAATGAATTTAGATTGAAATAAGTTGGGTGTGCAGATTTTAAAGGAAAGCGAGGGATTATGATGAAGTTTATGGTGGTATTTATTTGTGTGATTTTAGTGCTTTATGGATTTTACGGGCTTACCGTGCGTGAATCGATAGTGTTTACATTTTTGGGGTTCAGCATTTCAGCTATTTTTGCTGCTTTTGCTGGAATGTGGATTATAGCTATGGCCGCAACAGTGTCTTTATTAGGTGGTTCTATGATGAACGCAAGGATAATTGCATGCCAGTTATTTGCCATAGCTATGTGGATGTTAATTATTGATGTTGCCGGAGTGACTGAATCAACGCAATTGTTAGCCGGCTTTTTTTTGTTGATTATGTATGACATCTGTCATACAGTTGATTGTGTAATGAACAGCAATTTTTCCACTTAACTCAGTGAGGCGAAGCGCAGTCGCGGGTGAGCCAAAGGAGAGCCAGCATGAACTTCACGATAAAATCCCGTAAAACCGGCGAAATTTTCAGTTTTTACGCACCCGAGAGTGGCGGTTATGTCCACCTGGAGTCCCCGGGACACTCTGGTAACACAGGTGCTCAGATTTGCCGTGGGGGAGGGTTTATGGGCAGTACGCTGTACTGTGACGCTTCTGAGGACGATCTGGCCAGTGTTGCCCGTAAATGGTATCGACAGTTCGTGAGGGAGCGGCGCAAATTCTTAATGATGTCGGGCCAGTATTCTGAGGATAACCAGTGAAAAAAGAGATCTCCCGCAACCCCTCTTTCACGCCTTCGCCTAAGCTGCGAGCACATCTGAACTCCCACAGGGAAGGGGTGACTGAAAGGCTGAATAATATCTTTGATCGCTATGCGCATCTGGTTCGGGCCTGTGCCCTTCCTCTCGATGACGACGAAACACAGGTTCTGCTTAATGTGCTGAGTGGCTCCGTTGTGGAACCCGCCTTTATTGAATATCTGGCTCAGGAAATTCGGGACTCGGATGATTATCTGGAAGGGATACCCGCAGCTAAATCACTGTACGAAAAGTGTTACTCAGCGACCTATCCGCAATTGCTGGCCACCGTCGAACGCCTGGAACGTTAAGAAAGGCATAACAACACTGGACCCCTTCGGCTCCTGACCAGCAAAGCTGGCCAGTCGTCGAGCCACACTCCGCTAACCGCGAAAAGACGCGGTAAGCTCCGCCGAACCCGCAAAGCGGTTTCGGGCCTGACGGCTAGTGTCTGATGTCTGAAAGGTCAACGGCAGCGCTTGCTGCGACCGTCCCGGTCGCGCCGCTTTCACCGTGCCGGCGATAAAGCTGCCGGCACTCTGCGGGGCAACGCCGTTTCGCGCCCGCGCGTTCCGTCGTTGCGGCGGGTGCCTGCTCCTTTCCCCTGGTACCCGTATCACCCGTTTGAGTCCATTCGCCGGGGCTGAGACAAGCACAACCCGTCTTGCTGTCCAGGGGACGGCAGGGCCTTTCGCAATAAATTTTCCCCGGCCATTCCGCTGCCGCTTCATTAGGCCGAAAAAAATTTCCCGCTCACCCCCGGACATCTGCACCGGGCCGTGCTCGTTTACGCCCTTGCGGCGAACGGCTCTCAAACGGGTGAAGGTTATATCCAGGGGGCAGGTTCAGCAGGTCCCCGCACAAAGTCAAAACCGCGGCCCCGGCAACTCAACGGGTGATGGTTTTAAAAGACAGAAAAACAGACAGAGGAGAAAGTAGGATGAGCATACAAAACGTCAACGTAAAACCCTCCACCAAAGAAAGCACAACCCTCCGGACTGACTGTTTTGTGCGCAACATTCATTCCCGTAACCCTTTCGATGTGATCCGCGCTGATGTGGTGCTGGCTCGTATGGAAAAACAGGCAAGTCGTGGGTGTGGTTTGTACTACGAGATTTATGCGTCCCGTCTGTTGAGTATGGCTATGATTTACCTGGAAAAGCTGCCGCTGAAAGATCGTCCGGTATTCATTGGCGCGGCGGCTCAACGGGGTTACATGCTGACGCTGGCGGAAGAAGAACGTGCTCATGATGAATGTGCCGACCTTATGAGCGAGCTGGCAGCTGATTACTGATGACCTAATCGGGTGGCGGTTTGGTACTGCCAACCCTTAACCTGAAGGAGAACCCCATGCACTTACTCCTCACCGAATCCTCAGCCCATCCGGGAATGCTGGCTACAGCAGAAGCAGAGCGCGAATACTGGTTGAGCCTGCAGAAAGCAGCGGTAAAAGCCCCCTCAGAAATCGACGTTCACACATTCCATGACGCGCTGGGCCTGATGTATCCGCTCAACTGGTCAACGAGTGAGAACGGCGAGTGGGAAACGTTCATGCTGCAGGAGATGGTTTGCGGTGACGTGACAGAGATCTATGCCCGCTACGGAGCCAGATATTTCCGGCTGCGGGATGTGTGTAACCTGAGCCATGCGCAGATCACAACGCGCATTAAGGAGGGATTTAACCTGACCGAAAAATGAAAAAAGCAGGCTTTCGCCTGCTCATTCCACGCCGGATGTGACACCCGCAAAAGTTTGCATCCGGCATACACAAAATAAACATGGAGATTAAACCATGAATTTCGACCCGCAAATCGTCGCACAGGCGAACGCGTTTGTAAATGCCCTTCGCAGTGGTCAGCGAGCCCGCGTTCCCGCTTTAAAGCTGGAGTACTGGCAGCAGTTCATGACCGCGGTTTACGCTGGCCTCGGCCTCGCGTGATGTGAAAAACGCCGCCCCCTGAAGGGGGCGGCATTACCGGAGAATGTTTCATGTCACAACTGAGTTTTGCCGATGTGTTCAATATGGCCAGAGAAGCCGCTGATAACAGCCCTGTCATTCAGGCAGGGCAGCAGATCGCGGAAATGGTGCCCACGGTTCAGCGTATGATGAGCGAGCAGTACAGCCGGAGCCGTTTTATCCGCGTATTTAAGGATACGGGCCGCCATCTGGGGCGCTGGGAAGTGTTCAGTGATTTTCTGTCGCTTGCCGCCAGCGAGCTGGATATGGCCCGGATACGAACGCCGGAGAGCATGGAGAACTGCCGGAAAATCTGCGCCCGGTACGGGGCCACCGACATCGCGAACATGCAGGAAATGTTCTGCCTGATGGTGTGTGCGCTGGAGGCGAAATTTCATGATTTCCTCGGCGCTATTTTTATGGAGCTGGAGCTGGGCGATAATTTTCGCGGGCAGTATTTTACCCCGTATTCAGTGCAGTGTCTGATGGCGCGGATGCTAATGCCAGGTGTCAGAGACACTATCCGCCGGGAAGGGATTGCCACAGTCAGCGATCCGGCGTGTGGGGCTGCCGGGATGCTGATCGCCTATGCAGAGTGCCTGCTTGAAGCCGATATCAACCCCTCAATGCACATGTTCGGCAGCTGCATTGACATCGATCCGGTAGCGGCAGATATGGCCTTCATCCAGCTGTCACTGCTGGGGATAGCGGCGGAAGTGGTGACGGGCAACACGCTCACGATGCAGTACCGGCGGGTGAGGTATACCCCGGTTTACTACCTGAATGCCTTTGAAAAGCGACTGGCAGATCTTCGCCGGTTCAGGGCCATGCGGGACTTTTTGCGCGGAATACAGGAGGCCGCGTAAATAACCGAAAGGGCAGGGGATCACCTGCCCGACTGCGCTAAAAGGCCGCGCGCCTGCGTCGCCGGGAAAACCGGGCCGCGCTCACGCGCCGCCCGTATTTCCTTTCCGCGTTTTCCCTGTTTGCTGCCCCCTGTCTTCCTGCTTTCTCTTCTTCTTTCTGCTGTGATGTCTCTTTTTAACCCTTAAAGGCTTTAAAAGCACACCCATACTGGACACCTTCGGCTCCCGGCCAGCTGCGCTGTCCGGTCGTCGAGCCACACTCCGCTAACCGCGAAAAGACGCGGTAAGCTCCGCCGAACCCGCAAAGCGGTTTCGGGCCTGACGGCTAGTGTCTGATGTCTGACGTCAAGGTCAACGGCAGCGCTTGCTGCGACCGTCCCGGTCGCGCCGCTTTCACCGTGCCGGCGAAGGACTGCCGGCACTCTGCGGGGCAACGCCGTTTCGCGCCCGCGCGTTCCGTCGTTGCGGCGGGTGCCTGCTCCTTTCCCCTGGTACCCGTATCACCCGTTTGAGTCCATTCGCCGGGGCTGAGACAAGCACAACCCGTCTTGCTGTCCAGGGGACGGTAGGGCCTTTCGCAATAAATTTTTCCCGGCCATTCCGCTGCCGCTTCATTAGGCCGAAAAAAATTTCCCGCTCACCCCCGGACATCTGCACCGGGCTGTGCTCGTTTACGCCCTTGCGGCGAACGGCTCTCAAACGGGTGAAGGTTATATCCAGGGGCAGGTTCAGCAGGTCCCCGCACAAAGTCAAAACCGCGGCCCCGGCAACTCAACGGGTGATGGTTTAAAAAATTCAGATCTAATTAAGGAGAAAAAAATGCGTTTAGCATCCCGATTTGGACTTACTCATTCCATTCGTCAGGAACGCCCACTGACTAACGATGAATTAGTCAAGGTTGTACCTTCTGTGTTTTCAGAAGAAAAGCATAATTCACGTAGTGATCGCTATACCTATATTCCAACCATTACACTGCTGGATAAATTACGTGAAGAAGGTTTCCAGCCATTTTTTGCCTGTCAGTCACGAGTAAGGGATGAGGATAAACGGGGGCATACTAAGCATATGGTAAGACTTCGCCGTGAAGGGGCCAATAAAGGAACAGAAGTACCCGAAATCATTCTTCTTAACTCGCATGATGGATCGTCCAGTTATCAAATGATCCCGGGTATGTTCCGTTTTGTATGCACAAATGGCCTTGTGTGCGGTACGTCGTTTGGTGAGATTCGTGTACCTCATAAAGGTGATATTGTGGGAAGGGTTATCGAAGGTGCTTACGAAGTTCTGGGAATTTTCGATAAAATAACTGAAGGCGTTGATGTCATGAAGTCTATTGCCTTAACCAAGGAAGAACAGCGTCTGTTTGGACAAGCTGCATTAACCTACCGATATGAAGATGAAAATAAATCTCCGGTCAGTATTGAACAGATAATTCATCCGCGCCGTTATGAAGATAAAAAAGATGACATCTGGACTACATATCAAAGGGTCCAGGAAAATCTGATTAAAGGCGGTTTGCCTGGCCGAACTGAAAAAGGGAAAAGAACAACAACCCGGCCAGTAAAAGCAATCGATGGTGATGTTAAACTCAATAAGGCATTGTGGTTAATTGCGGAGAAATTCCGCACTCTTAAAGGCTAATTATAAGCGCCGGGCAGCTGTCCGGCGTTTTGATGGTGGGAATACTTATGTTTGAATTTAAAGCTGTCTGTATCAGTATTTCACATATGGAAGAAGGTGATATCAGAGTTCTTCAGGTGCTTTCATCAACAACCAATTATCTAACTTGCGATAGTTACTTAGAGTGGATACATGATACACCTTATGGTTGTGTTATAAGGATGTATGATTTCAAACGCCATCTTCTGGCGCTAAAAAGAGGTGGGGTGTCAAAATTTTTACGCAAAAATCTCATACTAATGCACCGGGAGGGCGGGTATCTGCTTTTTCATTTTGATAGTGATGCCGATTATTATCCAGGTATAGATGCCGTAGATTTTTAAGAAATTCAAGCCTTCTTATATCAGAAGGTTTTTTAGTTCATGGCGATTTTCTGATCTTTAGAAGAAGTTCGTTTGCTTGCTTTGATAGCCGTGTAGTAGTAATGGATCTTCTTCGCATACTCGTAACGTCTTGCTGCCTGGCGCGGGGTCTTTTTGAAGCCTGCATTGTATGCCCCGACTGTATCCCACGAAACGCCCCACTTTTTAAACGCCTGAGCCAGATAATAGGCTCCGGTGTAGATGTTAAGACAAGCATCGCTAAGAAGATGATCCGGTTTTATTCCATATCGCGACAGTTCGTTGAAATGCTGCGAGTCAATTTGCATCAAGCCTGATCCATAACCCGTAACAGGATTACGCCCAATCGCATCAATTTTAAATCGTGATTCTTGCCATGATATAGCACGCAGGAGATCCGGATCAATTTTGTAATCCCTGCCAGCCATATCAAAGCAGTCTGCTGCCATTGATGACAATGGTATTAAAGACAGGATGATACCAAACGCTACTCCCTTCATGAATTCCCCTCCGTGCCAAATCCCGGAATAACCTTAACCCATCCAAGACCGAGACTCAACATATATGCACTCCTCACCACAAAATCACCACACACTACGCAAAATTAAAATTTTGCAGATTGGTATTTGGAAACAGTGAGTTATGAGGGGTTAAGTTATTTAATTTAATATAAGCTAATACATATATGAATTGGTGGTGATTCACTAGTGATTCATAAACAAGTCAATTGTAAATTGAGTGCGATTCATGATATTAAAATCAGGTGGTTGAGATGAATTGACTTGTAATTCAATTCGTGATGTGATTTGCTTAATGAATTACAAAATTAAAGCTTGGTTTATGATTCGATTCATGAATTGAATTGTTAGGGGTTCGATTGTTCTGGAATCTGAAAAATAAGTAAATGTTTTAATTTTAATAAGGAGAGCGAGATGGGTAAAGTGCAGGCCTACCCCAGTGATGAGGTGTGTGAGAAAATTAATGCGATTGTAGAAAAACGCAGAATGGAGGGGGCTAAAGATAAGGATGTCAGCTTTTCAAGTATATCGACAATGCTACTTGAGTTAGGCTTACGTGTTTATGAGGCTCAGATGGAACGTAAAGAGTCTGGTTTCAACCAGATGGCATTCAACAGAGCATTACTTGAAAGTGTTGTGAAAACACAATTTTCAGTGAATAAAATTCTGGGTATTGAGTGTCTGAGTCCTCATGTTAAAGATGATCCACGGTGGCAATGGAAGAGTATGGTTCTGAATATCCAGGAGGATGTTCAGGAAGCCATGCGAAATTTTTTTCCTGATGAAGATGCTGAGGGAGAGTAATTTAAGATTTTACGTAATAATGAAGCTGATAGTGTTAGTTTGCAGGAAATCATTCATTGTATATGTGATTATTCTAAGGATGGTTTAAAATTCAGTGTAAAGATCTGCTCATATTAGATGATTTTGTTGAGTGTAGGTTTTATAATTGGGATGTAGTTTAAAATTTAAAAAACATTGGTGTAGAGAGATGAGAGCTCTCTACACCAACTATCCATAGAAACCTTCTAAGGAGGCACCTATGTGTGCGATGGATCGTAGTCAAATCATGGTGTACAGTCAATCGGAAATCATCAATCATCTTGAGGATTTGCTTTCAATCTCATCAAGTCAATCCTTCGTACGCGATGCTCAAGGGGAGTTAATTTATTTGAGTCCTCCTTTTGAAAGAACTGTCCTGAATGGCAATGAATTAAACATATGGTTTTCATCTATCCCAGTTAATGTTCGGTTAGACTTGTTTAACGCCGAGCTGAATTCTTTATCAGGAATGGGACCATTTGTTTTTAAGAACGTTAAATCAATAGGTTGTTTGCTAACAATATTAATTGAATGCATCTCAGTCAATAATGTTAAATTTGTGCGATGGGTGTTTTTTTTAGAATCCACGAATTTTTTATCTTTGGGTGACGAATATTTTCGGGCCTCTGTGGAAATTGATGATATCTTTTGTATGAGAAAGAAAGTGGATTTAGATTTCTGGAAGGTATTTAATTTGTATGCATATGGGTTTACGATATCAAAAATTTGTAGCTCTACAAAATTGACTGAAGACAAGGTGAAGAAACTAATAAGGAAAATTAAAACTGATTGTTTTGTAAGTGACAGGGATTACTTAGGATTGTTGGTATTGAATACATTTAATTATTGTCAGCTTGCTTTTAATGTAATTAAGATTCTATCTGGTAAATGTTAATGTTATGTTAATTGCGCGCACTTTTAGTGCGCGCAATTGTGAAAATAATTTACTCAATATTCCTCCATGATTTATTTACTTTTTACTTTGCCAATGTAAAATTTTTTAAGAGTTGGTAATCTTACTTTGGAGGTCGATTGGAAAGAGCGATTAGGAGCAACGCACGACCTGCGCCTGGAAAAAATGTGCTTTTAAAATTAGATGAAGAAACTAATCGTCGACTCATCAAAGCAAAAGACAGAAGCAGAAGAAGTAAAACAGCTGAAGCTTATTTGAGACTGAAAGATCATCTAGAACGTTTTCCGGACTTTTATAACTCGGAACTAGCCGTACCAGGAGGTGAAAAGGAAGAGGATTTAACATCATAGTCAAAAAATCTGTTTTATATATCAACCATTCTTTTTAAAGGAAATAAATATGAATGCTGTATTAAGTGTTCAGCGTACTGCTGTCTCTGAAGAAACCAAACCGTCTTTTCTGTCCCGCGTTTTCAATAAAAAGAAAGCCCTGAAAGTCGCTAAAGTTGCGCTGCCGGTTGCTGCTGTGGCGGCGTTCTTTCCGGATGCTGCGATGGCCACCACCACGGCAACCGACCTGATGAAGTCCGGGGATGCGACCGTTAAAGGCACGTTTGGTAAGTCTTCCAGCGTCGTCAAATGGGTGGTTCTGGCAGAAGTTGTCGCCGGCGGCATCATGTACATGATGACCAAAAACGTGAAGTTCCTGTTCGGCTTCGCGATTATTTCCACCTTTATCACCATCGGTATGTCAGTCGCCGGTTACTGACAGGACGCTCGTGATGACGGGAGACGAATTAAAGCGATACCGTTTCCCGGAAACACTGACTAACCAGTCCCGCTGGTTTGGCTTATATCTCGATGAACTTATCCCGGCCGTGATTTGTCTCGGCTGGGGTTTCTGGACCAGCAAGTTCATTTTTGGTATGGCTGCAGCGGCACTGGTTTTCTGGGGTATCAAGAAACTGAAAAAAGGGCGGGGCAGTTCCTGGCTACGCGACCTGATTTACTGGTATCTGCCAACCTCCCTTCTTAAAGGTTTCTTTCATGATGTTCCGGACTCCTGTTTCCGGCAGTGGATTAAATAAATAAACGGGGAAATAACATATGGAACATGGTGCCAGACAAAATACCACCCGCGTTATCGCTGTGGGATTTATCAGTCTGGGGACACTCCTGACCCTCAGTCTTGCGACCAATATTATCCAGGGCATAAATAATTACCGTCTTCAGACAGAACAGAAAGTCGCTGTGACACCGATGTTATTCAGTGCTCCCTTTGCGGTGTCTCAGAACCAGGCTGACGCCTCTTATATTGAGCAGCTGGGCCTGTCCTTTATTGCCCTGCGTCTGAATGTCACGCCGGAAACTGTTGATGCCCAGCATCAGCAGCTACTCCGGTATGTATTACCCGCCTCGCAGAACAGCCTTAAGGTCCAGCTGGCTGAAGATGCGAAACGCATTAAAGACAATAACGTTAATGCCACCTTTTATATGACGTCGATCCGTGCCTGGCCGGCAGAGAACCGCGTGGATATCCGGGGTGAGCTGAAAACGTGGATTGGGGATTCCAAACCCTACAGTGAAATTAAAAGCTATGTCATTCAGTTCAGTCGTGTCGATGGTGTCAGCTGGCTGGCGCGTTTTGGAGAAATAAATAATGAAAAAAATTAACCCGTTATTTATTTCATGCTGTCTGCTGTTGGTCGCCCCCGCGATGTCAGCGACCCTCAGCGGTACGCTGGCGCCGACAGTGGTCCCCCTGACCAATGGCGGTCAGGCAAATATTGCCGTGAGTAACACCGACCCGAATCTGTTCACTGTACCAGGCGATCGCATCACGGCGATAAACAGCCTGGACGGTGGCCTGACAAACCAGGAGCAGACCGACAGCGGCGGCGCCATTCTGGCGACCGTCAGTAAAAAACCGTTCACCTTCATTGTGGAAACCGAACGCGGGCTGAACTTCTCCATTCGTGCCGTGCCCCGTGCGGGCTCAGGCCGGACAATTCAGCTGGTCAGCGAGCTGGCGGGGACTCCCGGTCCGGCAAAAGCCTGGGAAGAGTCGAACCCCTATGAATCGTTACTGGTTTCGCTGAATCGCGCCGTGCGCCAGGGCAGCGTACCCGATGAGTATCAGTCTGTCCCCGTCACCTCTGAAGTGCTGCAGGTGCCGGCTGGTCTGCGCGCCACTGCCGACCGGGTCTGGGTCGGCCACCACCTGAAAGTCGTCCGTTTCAGTCTGGATAACGTCTCCCTGTCGCCCCGTATGGTGCGTGAAAGCGATTTCTGGCAGCCAGGAACACGTGCCGTCATGTTCAGTACCCCGGCGGGCCTGCTGACTGCCGGTGGTCGCATGCAGATCTGGGTCACGACGTCAGATGAAGGAGTGAAGCGCTGATGGCCAACTTCAACACGCTGATCAAACGTAAGCAATATATCTGGCTGGGACTCATTCTGGCGGGCGGCGCGGCAGCCGTTGGGGGCGGGCTGTATCTTTCTGATCTGAACATGAGCTCTGATGAGGAAGCCCCGGCTCAGGGCGAACCCGCGCCGGACATGACCGGGGTGGTCGACAGCAGCTTCAACAGTAAGGTGGAGCAGCACGCGACCACCGAAATGCAGGCGACAGCTGCTGATCTCAACAAGCGTTTTGACTCCCTGCAGGGGGAAGTGGACCTGCTGAGTAAGGCGCGAACCGCTGACCAGATACGTATCGACAAACTCAGCAGTGACAATGAAGCCATGCAGAATCAGCTGAAGGCGCTGGGCGTGAAACCGGCTGTCTCTGGTGGCGAGCCCGCGCCGACTCCTCCGTCACCGCCACCCGGTCCGGAAGGTGAGCCGCAACCAGCCAGTTATCCGCCGCAGACCGGCGCCGCGGTACCGCCTCCGACGGCATTCTATCCGGGGAATGGTATGACACCGCCGCCGCAGGTCAGCTACCAGTCTGTGCCGGTACCAAACCAGATACAGCGTAAAACGTTCAGTTACGACAAAGGAAAGAACGCGAAGTCATTGCCGTACATTCCGTCGGGGAGCTTTGCAAAAAGCATGCTTATCGAGGGGGCAGATGCCAACGCGTCTGTTACCGGGAATGAATCCACTGTACCGATGCAGCTGCGTATCACCGGTCGCGTGGAAATGCCAAACAGCAAAACCTACGACCTGACAGGGTGTTTTGTGGGGCTTGAAGCCTGGGGCGACGTATCGAGTGAGCGCGCCATTGTCCGGACCCGCAATATCAGCTGTATCAAAGGTGATAAAACCATCGATCAGCCCATTAACGGCCACGTGTCATTTATGGGGAAAAACGGGGTTAAGGGAGAGGTGGTGATGCGTAACGGAAAAATCCTCGGCTGGGCATGGGGGGCCGGTTTTGTTGACGGGATTGGTCAGGGCATGGAACGGGCTTCACAGCCGGCAGTTGGCCTGGGGGCAACCGCATCTGTTGGCGCCGGTGATGTTCTGAAAATGGGCGTCGGCGGTGGTGCATCTAAAGCTGCGCAGACGCTGAGCGAGTACTACATCAAAAGGGCCGAGCAGTATCACCCGGTCATTCCGATTGGTGCCGGCAATGAAGTCACCGTGGTCTTTCAGGATGGTTTTCAGCTGAAAACCATTGAGGAACTGGAAGCGGAAAAGAACGGGCAACAGCAGGCTCAGAATCAGGAGGCGGAGCCGGCACCGCAGGCTGATGCACATCATCAGTCAGGCGGCGGTATGAACGGATTCAATACTGACGAGATGCTGAAGAAGCTGGGCAAACTTGATCCGCGGGAGTTCTCTCCGGGCGCAGCGCCGCAGGGGGAAAATAATGGCTAAGTCTCTCATTACTGCTGTTCTGTCTGCACTGCGCTGGGCTCACTGGCTGGTTAAGTGTGCGGTGGTGTATCCGCTGGCCATGATGATGTTACTGGTTGTTCTGGTGTTCCGGACGGGACCGTACACGTTCGGCCAGACGCTGGTGAAAACCGTAGAGTCTGTGCAGCAGGAGGGATATGTCATTCAGGACTGCACGTGGCCGAAAGAACTCAATGGTGATGCGGTGAACACACCACTGCCTCCGGTTTTACAGGAAGACTGCACCACCGTCAGTACGGATGCGGCAGGGTATGCAGCATATATCGACCAGAGCTATACGCATAATATTCTCTGGCTCTGGCTGCTGATGGCGGTGGTGTTTACCGGGATCGCTGTGGTTTTCCGTCGGACTCCTGTCCGCAGGGGGATCATACGGAAAAACGGTGTTGTCGTCGGAGAGTCTGGTTCGGGTTCTTCAAGGCTGATTCTAGCCCGATCTGATGTCAGCCAGATTAAGCGTGTTTACGATGAAATGAGTCCGGGTGAAGGGGATAAATTTGTTCGGGCGATTAAGGAAAATACCCAAATCAGGATGAACCTGAAGAAATAACCGATAAATAGCGAGAAATATCATGAAGGAATTAATGCTGTTAATTCCTCTGGGCAGCGCTTTGCTCTTAACCGGGTGTGCGGGCACAGAGACCGAATTTCAATGTAATGCCACGACGTCGGATACCTGTATGACGATGGAACAGGCAAATGAAAAAGCGAAGCTGAAAGAGGAACGCAGTGATGCAAAGCCGGCTGCGGCCGGGTTGCCACAACTGGCTGAAGGTAATTTCAGAACCACATCAGTTAATTCGTACCCGTTGCCGCCACAGCCAAATTTAATGCGTCCCGGAGCAACAACAACTGCACCGACTAATACAGTAACGTCAGGATTGCTGACGAATAACAGGAAAGTCAGTACGCCGGTATATCGGCCCGTGGCTGTAGCGCCAGCTGTTCGGCCGGTGAGTGTATCAACTTATACATCACCGGTGACGGCTCCTGGTAACTATCCCCGGCCATTAAGAAAAGGGGAGGAGACAACGTCATTGTGGATAGCGCCGTATGTGGATGCAGATGATGTATATCACCAGCCGGCAACGGTTCTTTTTGTCGTAAAACCATCGGAGTGGGGACAACCTCGCCTTAATTGATTTACGGCGCCATTACTGGCGCTGCAGTAAGTTTTCATTTCTGAATTAAAACGAGTGCCCTCTGCGTTGAAAGGGATGGGCGGTAGCGTGTGAAATGAACGTCGATAACGAAAAATGAAAGGATTTGAAAAATGACTGACTCAATGAAATATCTATGGCTGCTTTTGCGCGAGGATTCGTCATATATTTTTATGTTGATGCTGATTGTTGGTTCTGCCGTAATCGTGTCTGCCTTTTTTCAGAGAGCAATCACATCCTGGTGGGGTAAAACCCTCAGTGTGATACTGTGTATGGTGAGTATGATTACTACAGCAACAGGAGTTCTTGATCCTGAATCAACATATAAACAAATTATAAACAGGAAAGAAAATATCATCTATACGCTGAAAAACTGCAGAATCTCCGCATTTGAAGCGCAGCAGGCAGGGTTTCTGGCTAAAGCGAAAGATGGCTGGTCTTGTCCGGATGGCGTAACACGGTATATGGATGTGAGATACAGGGATAAGGCAGAGGTTAATAAACTTAGCACGGAGGGTAAGTAACGTGATGGATGAATTATTCAAATGGCTGCTTGCTTTTGTATTTTCAGTATATCTCTTGCTGTTTGTATTCAGTAATGATCCTGTACCAGAAGCGCTCGCACACCACTGGACTCATGACTGCCGCTTGCTGGAGAAGAATATTGATAAAGGTTTATTGTCTCCCACGCAAAACCGGCTTCAGTGTGGTGATGTTATTGAAAATGTCAGTGCAGATGAGTATGAAAAGGCGATAAGCGGGAATAAGCCGGTTACCTTACAGGAGTTAATCGAAGAGATATTCATTCGTTAGTATATAAACAGAGGCAATAAAGTATGCATGCATTTATTTTTCTGGTGCTGATGACGCCGAGTAGTGGCGGTGGGATTTGGAATGTTTCTCCCATGCCTAATACAGATGTTTGCATAAAAATGCTACGGGCACTCGAAGCACGTGGAGGAAGGGGTTACGGAGGTAATACAGGAGAGTGCATTGAAATTAAAACCCGCGAGCCTTTGAGCAGCGTGATGGAAACATTGAATGAGGGTGGGTAAATGGCTGAATACCAGTTAAGTTTTGATGGGTTTGTACGACTTTTTTTTGCAATGGCAATCATTATCTGTGGTTACGGCTATGTAATTATTGGTGTTTTTATAAGAGATACGCTTGCCTGTATTTTAATGTTGTTTGGGCTTGCAGGTCTCAGTGCTTTATTTTCTTTCATGGTATTCATGGATAAAAACATGTGGGCCGGTTCTCCTGATTTGACGCTGTCAGTAATAACGGGATTTTTTACAGCCACAGTCATCTTTTATATGTTTTATGTCTTGATTTATTCCTTTGAACGGATGGGGGCAGGTGAATAGTAAGACCGATGGTCAGTATTAACAATCTCACGTTATTTGAAAGTATGCAGCATAAGGAATAAGAAAGTGAAAGCGTACTATATACTCGGACATAACGTTGCATGGCTTAACGGTATATGCCTGATTCTTTTTGTTATTGGTGTGGTCGGTGCGCTGGCAATGGTTGCCATCCCTGAAAAATTCAATCTTCGAGTTAACAGAGGCGATACATTCATATACTGTGCTCTTATAGCGGTGGTTGGGTTTTCCGGGATGTTCGTTATCTCCATTCACTCATTTTCGATGGATGAACTTGAAGCAGGTAGACACTGGAAAAACGACTGCAATACACTTGAAGTAAACATACCGACAGGCGCTTTTACCAGCCCTGTTAATAAACTGGACTGTGATGGCATCATCATTAATGTGCCAGGTGAGCGGTATTATGCGTATATCCATCAGTGGGAATTATACCAGGCGAATAAAAAATGAAAGTAAACGTCGCGAGCGCGGTTAAAAACATTGTTAACTGGGCCTTTCCACTCTTTTTTTTGGGTGGTCTGCTGTATCTTGTTTACGATGATTACAGAGATAACGGTACAGCGACTGAAGAACAGTTATTAATGATTTCTCATGAAATACCCTGTGCCGGTGAGGATTTTCGAACGGCACTCCGTAATAGCCCGGGACCATTAACCCTTCGCGATGCGAAGAAAATTGCCGCTAAATGTAACGAGAAATATAAACAACTTAACGCACTGAACGCTATAAGCAAATAATCAGGGGATGGATATGATGCTGTTTTTTAGAAAGTATGGATTTTTGTTTATCCCTCCAGTCTACTGGCTCATCTATCTGGGAGCCAGGCTGACGTACAATGGACTGGTCGGGGAGTTTTCTCCTGATTTCTTTCAGAGTATTCGACATGATGGTGTCTTTATCATCTGTAGTTTGTGTGTCTTTTATTTTTTCTGCCTGGAAGTGGATATTAGTGATGGGGAGTTCTCAGCGTTCATTCTGTTCCTGATTGTTTTCTTTCATGTGGTTTTATTATTTATCACTCTGCTTATTTGTTTGTGGCAAGGGGCGATGTTATTGGATGCGATCTTTACGGGTCAGATTATTGCCTCCATGTGTTTATTGTTTTTCATTCCTGTGTTTTCCATTATAAGAAGGAGTTTCTAGTGCGGCTGTGAATATTCTTCTTGCCATTTATTACCCTTGTTGTTTTGAATTGCTCTTAAAGGAACGCCCGCATGAGTAATAACATTATCGATGCCGTCACCCAGGCTGTGAATTCACTGGTGTCAGCACTGAAGCTGCCCGACGAATCCGCGAAAGCCAATGACACGCTGGGCAGCATGAATTTCCCCCAGTTCAGCCGTATTCTGCCCTATAAGGATTATGATTCCGCGACCGGTCTGTTTATTAATAACAAAACCGTCGGTTTTATGTTTGAGGCGCGTCCTTTACCCGGTGCGGATAAAAGTATCGTCGCCACACTGGAGCATTTACTGCGCAGCAAACTTCCCCGGGGCGTCCCGGTCAGTTTTCATCTGGTCTCCAGCAAACTGGTCGGCAATGACATCGACTATGGTCTGCGTGAATTCCGCTGGAGCGGTAAACAGGCTAAAAAGTTTAATGCCATCACCCGCGCCTACTATCTCCGGGCGGCGGAAACACAATTTCCCCTGCCGGACAATCTGGATTTGCCCCTGACGCTGCGAAACTACCGCGTTTACATCTCCTGCTGCGTGCCCCGGAAGAAGAACTCCACCACGCAAATCGTGGAGCTGGAGAATCAGATTAAAGTGTTACGGGCATCGCTCGGCGGGGCTTACATCCCGACGCGTATCCTCGATGCGGCCGGGATGGTCGAACTGATGCGGGAGCTGATTAACCCGGATCCGCATGAGATGTACCGGGTGCCGTACAAGCTGGACCCGTATCAGGACCTGAACTATCAGTGCGTGGATGACAGCTTTGACATGCAGGTCACTGCCGGTCATCTGAAAATTGGCCGCCTGGGGCGGGACGGGAAAGAGTGCGTGACCCGGGTGACGAACTATCACCTGGAGTGTGACCCGGAAATCGCCTTTCTCTGGACCGCTGCGGACAACTACGCCAACCTGCTGAACCCGGAGCTCTCCATCTCCTGCCCCTTTGTCATCACACTGACGCTGATGGTGGAGGACCAGGTGAAGACCCAGAACGAAGCCAACCTGAAGTTCATGGACGTGGAGAAGAAAAGCAAAACCTCCTACGCGAAGTACTTTCCGAACGTGATAAAGGAAATGCAGGAGTGGGGCGATATCCGCCAGCGACTGGCGACCAACCAGACCTCTCTGGTGTCCTACTTCTTTAACATCACCACGTATACCGCCGATAACGCAGAGGCCTCTCTCGCTACCGAGCAGCAGGTGCTCAACAGTTACCGTAAGGGTGGCTTCCAGCTTATCCCGGCCCGCTATCATCACCTGCGTAATTTTCTGGCCATGATGCCGTTCAAATGCGGCGAAGGCCTGTTCAAAGAGCTGCAGGCGGCAGGTGTGGTGAAGCGGGCGGAGACGTTCCAGGTGGCCAACCTTCTGCCGATTGTCGCTGACAGTCCGCTGGCGCCGGCAGGACTCCTGGCGCCCACCTACCGTAACCAGCTGGCGTTCATCGACCTGTTCTACGAGGGAATGAACAATACCAATTTCAACATGGCGGTCTGCGGCACCTCCGGGGCGGGCAAAACCGGTCTGATTCAGCCCCTCATTCGCAGCGTGCTCGACTCCGGCGGGTTTGCCTGGGTGTTCGACATGGGCGACGGCTACAAGTCCCTGTGTGAAAACATGGGCGGCGTGTATCTCGACGGCGACTCGCTGAAGTTTAATCCGTTCGCCAATATTCTCGACGACGCTAACTTTGACCTGTCCGCCGAGCGTATCCGCGACCAGATGTCGGTGATGGCCAGTCCCAACGGCAACCTGGATGAAGTGCACGAAGGTCTTCTCCTGCAGGCGGTCCGGGCGGCCTGGCTGAGTAAGCGCAACAAGGCGCGTATCGATGATGTGGTGGCCTTTCTCCGGAGCGAGAAAGACAGTGAGGAATACGCCGACTCACCGGGGGTGCGCAGCCGTCTTGATGACATGATTATCCTGCTCGACCAGTACACGGTGAACGGGCTGTACGGGGAGTACTTCAACTCTGATGAGCCGTCCCTGCACGACGATGCCCGGATGGTGGTCCTTGAGCTGGGCGGGCTGGAGTCGCGCCAGTCCCTGCTGGTCGCGGTGATGTTCTCGCTCATCATCTATATCGAAAACCGGATGTACCAGTCCCCGCGCAGCCTGAAAAAACTCAACGTTATCGATGAAGGCTGGCGACTGCTGGACTTCAAAAACGAAAAGGTGGGGACCTTTATCGAGAAGGGCTACCGGACGGCGCGCCGGCATACCGGGGCCTATATCACCATCACCCAGAATATCGTGGATTTCGACTCCCCGACCGCATCGAGCGCTGCACGCGCTGCCTGGGGGAACTCCTCGTACAAGGCCATTCTGAAACAGTCAGCGAAGGAATTTGCCAAGTATAACCAGCTGTACCCGGATCAGTTCAGCAAGCTGGAGAAAGACATGATTAACGGCTTCGGTTCTGCCAAAGAGCAGTGGTTCTCCTCTTTTATGCTGCAGGTGGAAGCGAACTGCTCCTGGCACCGCCTGTTCGTCGACCCGCTCAGCCGGGCGATGTACTCCTCAAAAGGCCCGGATTTTGAGTACATGAAAGCGCGCCGGGCAGAGGGGGTCGATATCCACGATGCGGTGTACGGCCTCGCGTGTCGCAACTTTAAAGAAGAAATGGCTGAGCTTGAATCCCGAATACCGGTGAATGACATGGAGGATAAACAGTGAAGAAAAACAACACCGAACAACCGGTCAGTACGACCTCTCATACCTTTCGCCGGATACCTGTCATCGTTGCTCTCGTGCTTTTCGCCCTGGCAACCAGCGCGTTTCTCTCGCGCGTGGTTCTGGAGTACTCCACGCCGCGGGTGGTGGCTTTTGATATGAAGAAAACGCTCGACAGTTTTATGGACAGTGTCAGCCAGAAGCAGCTGACAGAGGCGCAGTCAAAAGCGCTCTCTGATCGGTTTAACGACGCGCTGGAGAAGAGTCTGGCGGAGTATCAGCAGCAGCATCATGTGGTCATTCTGGTTTCACCTGCCGTGGTTCAGGGCGCACCCGATGTGACCCGCAACATCCAGCACGACATTGCCCGCCGGATGAAAGGAGAACGGTAATGATACGACTGAAAGGCTGTCTGCTCGCCGCCTGTCTGTTATCGCCGCTGACTCAGGCGGCTGATCTCGGTACCTGGGGGGATTTATGGCCCGTCCGGGAGCAGGACATGCTGCAGCTCATCACGCAGCGTCTGCAGTCGCTGCAATCCTCTGGCCAGTGGGACCAGACGATGGATGCGTTTAAGCAGCGGGTTATCGAGAACAGTCAGCGTCCGGCGCCGGTGGAAGGCATTAAGCGTGCGGAGAAATACGAGCAGCGCTGGTTTGATCCCAGCATCCGCCTGACCGAAGACCTGAAGGACAATGAGGGGCGGGTGTTTGCCCGCAAGGGCGATGTGGTGAATCCGCTTAAAACCGTACCGTTTGTCCAGACCCTGTACTTCATCAATGGTGACGATGCCGACCAGCTGGCCTGGATGAAGCGTCAGGTGCCGGAAACCCTGATGAGCAAAATTATCCTGGTGCGCGGCAGTATCCCGGACACCTCCGCAGCGCTGGACAGCCGGATCTATTTCGACCAGAACGGCGTACTGAGCAAGCGATTTGGCCTGACGGCGGTCCCGGCGCGGATCACGCCGGCGCCCTCCGGTGAACGGCTGAATATTGAGACCTTCCCTGTAAAATAAGGATGTTTCTGTGAAAACCCTGACGCTTTTCCTGAGTGCCCTGATGTTGTGGGGGTACAGCCTCAGTGCGGCTGCTGACCCCTCATGTGAGGGCCGGTTTGTTAACCCGATCACCGATGTGTGCTGGCGCTGCATCTTCCCTCTGTCGCTCGGCAGCGTGCAGGTTGGTAAAGGCGACCTGCCTGATACCAGCAATCCCGGTAATCCCCTGCAGCTGTGTCCGGCGCCGCCACCGCTTTTTGTTCGCCCCGGTCTGGCCATCGGGTACTGGGAGCCGATGGCCATGACGGACGTCAGCCGTTCGCCAGGTTGCATGGTCAATCTGGGGGGCTTCAGTATCAATCTCGGCAAGACCGGCATGGGAACCGCGAGAAAGGACGATAAGCAGGTGAACGGCGCCTTCTATCACGTTCACTGGTACAAGTACCCGCTGACGTACTGGCTGAACATCATCACGTCGGCAGGCTGTCTGGAAGGCGGAGACATGGATATTGCCTATCTGTCCGAGATTGACCCGACCTGGGTGGACAGCAGCCTCACCACCATCCTGAATCCGGAAGCGATCCTGTTTGCCAACCCCATCGCGCAGGGCGCCTGTGCTGCGGATGCGCTGGCCAGTGCATTCCATATGCCGCTGGATGTGCTCTTCTGGTGTGGTGGAAGCCACGGCTCACTTTACCCGTTTAACGGCCAGGTCAGTAATGAATCCAGCCCGCTGCAGTCATCGGTACTGGTCAGTGAACGTATGGCCTTCAAGCTTCACCGGCAGGGACAAATTATGGAGAGTATCGGGAAGGACAAGGCGGTCTGTTACGAATATCCCTCCCCGATCATCCCGAAAGAACGCTGGCGCTATCAGATGGTAAACATGTATCCGGACAGTGGTCAGTGCCATCCGCTAGGACGCAGCGTGATGCGCTGGGAGGCCGGCAAAAATCCACCCAACTCCCGCAAGAACTATGGCTACCTGATGTGGCGTAAACGTAACTGCGTATTTTTGTAACCCGGAGGCAGAACATGAAGCATAAGCATCTGGATTGTTTGATGCAGGACTTACACAATATCAGTCAGATGATTGCCGATGATATCCTGCAACGATCGGAGGCTGCCAGGGAGGTACAGGAAGTGCTCGATACCATGCGAATGACACTATTAAACAGAAAATGCCCCTCTTCGCGACTGGCTGAGTATGCGGTCTGTCTCCTGCGGGCAGAACGATATCGACAGGTGCGGATTTACGGTAAATCGTTAAGAGAAGTCAGGGATCTCAGCCTGTGGATTACAGGACTGAAAGCCTTCAGACGGAGACTGGAGAAAACAGAGGAAACCTGGCGGTACCGCCAGTGGGAAGCAAGCCGTGCTGCATATTCGCTGGCCGGATTATTTATTCTGCCAGCGTACCTTATTTTCTCCCTTGCAGTAGGTGTCGGTTGCGACTTACGGATAAGCTCGGTCATCCTGGGGGGATATCTTGTCTGTTTAACTGGCGTGGCTGTCCGGGCCAAAGACTGCGTAGCCATTTACTGGTCGTTGTACAGTTTCATTCCTCTGGTGATGCTGAATTGATATTTTTGATGCTCCTTTTTTTGATAGCAAATGCGTGCCCCGTGCGCCCGATTTTAACCCCGTTAGCGTGAAGTTTGTGTGAGAAAAGACAAAAGCGGGTCCGACCGCCATAGCGAAAGTTCAGCACTGCTACTTCACTCCAGCATAGTTTGTAAGCTTTGCAGTAACAGGGTATTTTCCGCTTCCTGAATTCTTTCTTCAGAAAGTTTTTTCCTTGCACTCTTATCAGGTGAGATGAAAAATAAATTTTCTGGAAAGGTAATGCCTGAAGAACAACGATGTTGTCAACCAGTCTTACCAGTGCGCTGACATATTCCTTCTTTGAGGTTTCGTCAGGTAAATATTTTGGCTGAATATCTATCCTCAGGTTCCTGAATGCGGTTAGTAGCAACCCTGACTCTTTGCACCTCAGGTTCGCAAAGGTCATATAAAACACTACGCAAGGAAATATAATTGAGAGAATAATGAATAACGGGGTATTAAAATAGTTTTGTGGAGAAAAGTGGCAAAATAAAGAAATGAAATAAATACTGAAAAGCAGGACGAAAATAACCTGAGTGTTGCGGGTGTGCTGAAGAAACAGAAATAAAGAATGATGGTATCTGAACCTGAGCCTGGCAGTGAACGCGAAACCAAACAGTACGATCGCTACGGTATAAAGCATCTTTGTCCTCCTGGACGGATCCCTTAATGTAAAATACACCCAAACGGAGAGTCTACATGACTGGTATCAGTACAAAAAAGGATATTGAATACATAAAGGCCGTTTTTAATGACCTCAGTGAAGCGTTAACGCAGATGGCATATGGACAGGTTGTTCTGCCCGTCGATATCAAAGGGTTGCTTTCTGACATTCAGGCGTCTCTGATTAAAGGACGTCTGCCATGTGCCCTGGAAGTCGACTGTTTTGAGGAAAGCCTTCTTTTGTTCCTCCGAAGTGTCAGGCAGCAACGGCAAAGCATTGTCTACACCACTGAGGTGGACAGGCAAATGGCCAGACTCAGGGATGTCAGATACTTTCTTGTTGTGTTAACAGGATATCCTGAGAGAGTACAAGAACCACCCCGGTTACTGTGGAGATGGCGGGATATTAAAACGCTGTCCGTGCTCTTCCTCAGTGTAGTACTGTCTTTTTGTTCTGTCCTTTATCTCGCCTCAGGTAATAATGGTGCTGTGCATGGTGTTTATTGTATTGCGATAATTTTATTTTCTATTTCAATATATGCATTAGAAGAGTCTGGGGTTGGTGGTGTGGTGTTTTCTCTCTCGGGGGTGACCATTTTTACTGTTGCTGCTCTTTGCGAATACTTACCGCCTCAATAACTGGTTTTGGCGTTATCATGAAAGTATGCTTTGTAAAATAACTTACTCTTTTTCTATTTACAGACGTCGGTCTGGCGTTTTTGGCAATTATAGATTGTCCTGACGCATCATTTTCCACATAACTGTCGACAGAAGAGAATAATATGAATAAAAGAATTAGGGGGCTGGCCTGGGGGCTGAGTCTGCTTTGCACGACGGCGTCAGCCGCTGACAATATTAATACTCCCGGGGACCAGCAGTGGCTGAAGCAGCAGGAGAACCTCAGCGAACAGCTGCGCCAGCATCCGGATAAACAGCTGCAGCAGGAACTTGAGGCGCAAATCAGTCGCAATCCTCTGCCCAAATCTGACCGCCAGTTTATCGATAATCTGGCCAGTCAGCAGAAAGCGGCGAATCAGGAAAAGCCGGCAGAAGGGGCGCTGTACTTTGTCTCCTTCTCGATACCTGAAGAGGGGCTGAAGCGGATGCTGCACGAAACCCGGCAGTACGGCATTCCGGCGACACTGCGTGGGCTCATCAATAACGACATGAGGACCACCACTGACGCGGTGCTGCAGCTGGTGAAGGATGGCGTGACCGACGGGGTGCAGATCGACCCGACACTGTACACGCAGTACGGCATCCGGAGTGTGCCGTCTCTGGTGGTACGGTGTCAGGCCGGGTATGACGTGGTACGCGGTAACATTCACGTCAAACAGGCGCTGGAGAAAGTCGCACAAACCGGTGACTGCGCACAGGTGGCCCGGCAGATGCTTGATGCGCCCTCAAATGCCGCCGGGAGCCAGCCATGAAAGATAAACCGTACTTCATGGCGTTACCGGAAATGGTGAGGGATGCGGGAGGGTGGAAATGAAGACGGTTATTTCCGTGCTGACCGCGCATTTTTTTGTCCTGGGTACCTTCATCTGGCTGGCATCCCCCGCCTGCGCTGACAGTGGAGGCGACTATAAAGCCGGCTCGGATTTTGCGAAACAGGTGCAGGGCAATGGTCTGAACTCACTGAAAAATTTCAGTGGTGAGCAAAACCTGCCGGGGTATACCGCCAACCCGGATCAGACAAAATACTACGGCGGCGTCACTGCCAGCGGAGACAGCTCCCTGAAAAGCGATTCTGCCCTGGAGTTCAGCCAGGGGGATACCGGCAAAACGATTACGGAGTCGTTCACGAACCGGCCACCGGATCAGATATCTCAGGATGCGCCGTTTATTCAGGCCGCAAAGGATACCGAATCCCGTGCCGACAGCATTGTCGGCGATACCGGACAGTCCTGTACCGCCCAGGTTGTGAACCGCAGCGAGTTCACAAACCATACCTGCGAGCGCGACCTGCAGGTGGAAAATTTTTGCACACGGGAAGCGACCCTGAAGGATAACGCCACCACGCAGAAAGTTAACCGAACCTATCAGCAGGTGGTGACGCTGAATTATACCCGGAGTACCCGGCAATGGAGTGGCAACCTGACGATCCCGACCGATGGGCGTCTGCTGAATGTCTCGGTGGATGGTGAGCCTCTGGTGATCCCCTGGATTGAAGAATGCGACGCCGAAGGGAAGGTGCGGGATAGCTGCAAGAGTGCAGTGAGTGAAAGCCTGACCCTCTTTGAACGAACGTTCCCCATTGATGTGATCAGCTGGCCACGTTCAGAATCGATATGTTCAGGCGGCCAGAACACGCATTGTACGAAATATACCTATGACGGGAAGGCGAAGATTCATCAGTCGTTTGGTGTGGACAAAGTGGTCACTGCAGGGCAGAACTTTGCTGTAAGCAAAATATCACGAACCGTATCATCGGCCAGCCAGAAACCCGTACAGGTCACGGTCACCCTGGTGATGGAAGAAACCGAAACCGTCTATGCACCTGAAGTCGTCTGGGTTGAAAACTGTCCGTTCAGTAAGGATGAAGGGAAAAAAACGGGCGAGGAATGTATCAGTCCGGGAGGAACGCGAACCATCACCCTCGGAGGCAGGGATTACTCGTTCACGGAGGCCTGCTGGAAATATAAGGATACCTGGCTCACGCAGCCGGCGGACAACGGCTCCTGTGAAAGCCTGATGAAAAATACGGCCTGTACCCTGTCATCCCGTCAGTGCGCCTTCTCCAGTGAGGAAGGTACGTGCCTGCATGAATATGCAACGTATTCCTGCGAAACCAGGACGAGTGGCAAGCAAATGATCTGCGGCGGTGATGTCTTCTGCCTTGATGGTGAATGTGATAAAGCCACGTCCGGGAAGAGCAACGACTTTGGGCAGGCGGTGTCTGAGCTGGCGGCACTGGCTGCTGCGGGGAAGGACGTCGCGGCACTGAACGGGGTGGATGTCCGGGCCTTCACCGGAAAAGCGAAGTTCTGTAAGAAATTTGCTGCAGGCTTCAGTAACTGCTGCAAAGACAGCGGCTGGGGCCAGGATGTGGGGCTGGCACGCTGCAGCAGTGAGGAAAAGGCGCTGGCCAAAGCGAAAAAAGACAAGCTGACGGTCAGTATCGGGGAATTCTGCTCTAAAAAGGTTCTGGGTATTTGCCTGGAGAAAAAAAGGAGCTATTGCCAGTTCGACTCAAAACTGGCGCAGATCGTTCAGCAGCAGGGAAGAAACGGTCAGCTGCATATCGGTTTTGGCGGCGCCAGCAGTCCTGACTGTCGGGGGATTACGGTTGAAGAGCTCCAGAGGATCGACTTTAACATGCTTGATTTCACCAACTTTATGGACGACCTGATGAAAAATCAAAAAATACCGGAAAACGATGTGCTCACCAATAAAACCAGAGAACGAATTAAGGAAATCATGAGTCAGCAATCCGCGCAATAAACCATGCTGCCTAATAAAGAGACCGATAATCATGAAAATTAATTTTCACAAACAGCCTGCCATTGATTTTGTCCTGAGATTAACACTGACAGTAATCATTATTTCTCCGGTGATTTATTTCTCCTGGGATGCAGTCAAAGGGACGTCGGGAAGTGATTATGTCGAAAGTGTGGTCTTTATTCTTATGGCTGGCTTTGCCATGTCTGTGTGTTATTTATTTTTCTCAGTCCTGGAGAAAGTTATAAATGCAAGGAAAAGCAAAGATGAATCGATATATCACGATTGAGAAATTTATAGACATTCTGAATGAAGAGAATTTACCCCAGGAGCATCATGTTATGGTGCTGGCTGTTCTTGCGGATATCTCTCTGCATACAGACAGGTTCCTGATTAACTCGTCCGAACTGGTTCAGATGGCCGCTCAGTACTCACCTGCTTTCCAGAAACTGCCAGCGGACCGGCAGGCTTTTATATCTTCAGTACTGAGCATGCCGCTATTCCTTATTATGTGACCAGGAGAGTCAATGGAAGAGAAAAAAGCATACGGGCTGGTCATGGTGTTTGTCGGGGTGTTTGTCTTTCTCCTGGTTAGCATTATGTCGTACAGCCTGTGGCGGGACAGGCAGGTTAACGCATTTATGACAACCAACCGGGCCTGGGGGATCCAGTGCGACACTGTTTCTCAGGCCGCGTGGGTGATCAGGGACGGGGAGCGGGTGGACCTTCAGATAAATCATCTGCCTCTGTACTGCAGCGGTTACCGCTTTGAAGCCCGTGATGATGCAGGAAAGATACAGCGCCAGCTCGATAAATACAGTGTCTATCAACATCTGTCACGCCAGTCGCAATAATTCATAAAAGGGTATTTGCCATGCGAACAATACATGCCGCCATGCTGGCGGGGTGCCTTTGCTGCACCCTGATGCCGGCTTTCGCCAAAGACGCGGGCTGGCAGTGGTACAACGAGAAACTGAAGCCCCGTGATGAGGAAAAGCCAGCCGCACCAGCGGCACCACCGCCGCAAATGGATATTCTGGAGAAACTCGCCACACTCCAGGCGGCCACCAAACGGTCGCTGTACGAGGCCATTCTGTATCCATCGTCTGAAAACTTCGTGAAGTATTTCCGGCTGCAGAACTACTGGACGCAGCAGGCAGGTTTGTTCTCGATGAGTGCGAAGAAAGCGATGCTGGAAAACCCCGAACTCGATTACAACCTGCAGCACAGCTACTACAACGGCACGGTAAAAAACCAGCTCGCTGCCGACTATGCCGAACAGCGACAGGCTATCTCCACCCTCGCACAGCACTACGGCGTGATGTTCTTCTACCGGGGCCGGGAAGCGATCGATGGCCAGCTGGTCCAGGTGATTAAAAATTTTCGCGAAACCTATGGCCTGAGCGTGATACCGGTGTCGGTTGACGGAGTGATTAACCCCATGCTGCCCGACAGCCGGACGGACCAGGGCCAGGCAGAGCAGCTTGGCGTGAAGTTCTTCCCCGCGATGATGCTGGTTAACCCGAAAAGTGGCCAGGTTAAGCCTCTCAGTTACGGCTTTATCAGTCAGGACGACCTGGCGAAACAGTTCCTCTATGTCTCCAGCGACTTTAAACCGAATTTCTAAGGAGTGTGTCATGCGAAATATTCGTTTTCCGGATTTAGATATCACCGGGATGTGGGTGCTGGCCGTGGGCGTGTTTTTCCACCTGATAGCCCGGCTTGTCAGAAAGCAGCCTGAGCTGGCCGTCCAGGCCGGGGAAATCTTCGGGCTGGGTATGGTGGTGTTTGGGGGATACCGCATTCTTAACGCCCTGATTGCTGAAGCCGAAAAAGAGGAGAAAGCCTGTGAAAAGCAGCCTGAAGAACATCGCTAAGACGCCGCTGGCGGCGCTGGCTCTTTCCCTTGCTCTGGCCGGGATGGCACAGGCGGGAACGCTCGATGAGGTGAAGTCGCTCTGGGATCCGCGGGGAATCTCCGGTAGTGAAACAGCTTTCCCGCAGAGCGACATTCCCCAGGCGGTGAGCGGGGCATCTCAGCCACGCTGGTTACGACTCAGCAACGGAAAGCAGGTGGACCTGCGCGACTGGAAAGTGGTGCTGTTCATGCAGGGACACTGTCCCTACTGTCATAAATTTGACCCGGTGCTGAAGCAGCTGGCCGGACAGTATGGCTTCTCCGTGTTCTCTTACACCATTGACGGACAGGGTGATGACGCGTTTCCGGAGTCTCTGCCGGCGCCTCCTGACGTGATGCAGACCTTTTTCCCCAATATCCCGGTGGCTACACCGACCACGTTTCTGGTGAACGTAAACACGCTGGCTGCGTACCCGATCCTGCAGGGCGCCACGGATGCGCAGGGCTTTATGGCCAGAGTGGATACGGTATTTCAGATGATGGAGAACCCGAATAATGGATAATCTCAACAAAATATATTCTTCGATACCCGTACTGGAAAGAAATAAACGCCTGAAGTTATCCCGGCAAAAGAGATTCGATGTTTATTATTGTCTCGCTTTTATGTTTGGTTTTGCCGGATTATTTCTGTGGTGGGGAAGCCATGCTTTTTTCAATGTGTTCACTGACCTGTTAACCCCGCCGGAAAAACTGGAGTCGGCAAATAACATCATCAATCAGTGGAATGTCCTGATGTATTTCGTTCCCTTTATTCTTTTCTCGCTTTCCATTGGTTGTCTGGCAACGGCTTTACTGGGGGTACTCATTGCCGAACTAGCTTTTTGGTTTGAATATGCCTTTGAAAAAAGCTTCCAGAGATATTTAAACCGCAACCTTCGACGGAAAAATAAAATGAAAGAAGGAGAGCCTGATGTTCATCCGTAAACCATTATCGGTGCTTTGTGGGATGTTGCTAGGGGTGTCATTGACGGCGGCTGCAGATGTTAACGGTGACATGAATAACTTCTTCAATAAGCTGGGGTTTGCGTCCAATACCAGCCAGCCGCAGGTCTGGCAGGGACAGGCTGCGGGCTACGCCTCCGGCGGTTCGCTGTATGCAAGAACGCAGGTGAAAACGATCCAGCTGGTCAGCATGACCCTGCCGGATATTAACGCCGGCTGCGGCGGCATCGATGCGTACCTGGGGTCGTTCTCCTTTATCAACAGCGAGCAGCTGCAGCGCTTTGCCAAACAAATTATGTCCAACGCCGCGGGCTACTTCTTTGACCTTGCCCTGCAGACTACGGTTCCGGAGATCAAAACCGCGAAGGATTTCCTTCAGAAGATGGCGAGCGACATTAACAGCATGAACCTCAGCTCCTGCCAGGCCGCACAGGGCATTGTGGGCGGTCTGTTTCCACGGACCCAGGTGGCGCAGCAAAAGGTCTGCCAGGACATTGCCGGCGAGAGCAACATTTTTTCGGACTGGGCGGCTTCCCGTCAGGGCTGTTCGGTGGGGGGGCAGATGGACAAAGTGCAGGATAAAGCCAGCGATAAGGACAAGGAGCGTGTGATGAAGAATATCAACATTATGTGGAATGCCCTGTCCAAAAACCGGCTCTTTGATGACAACAAGGAGCTGAAGGAATTCGTCATGACCCTGACCGGGACGCTGATTTTTGGTGAGAACAGTGAAATTACCCCGCTGCCGGCACGCACCACCGACCAGGATCTGATTAAAGCCATGATGGAGGGCGGCACGGCGAAAATCTACCACTGCAATGATTCGGATAAGTGCCTGAAGGTGGTGGCCGATGCCAGCGTGACGATTTCTGACAAGAAGGCGTTGAAAAATCAGATATCAGCTCTGCTGAGCAGTATCCAGAACAAGGCCGTAGAGGACGTCGCATTGACGGAGCAGGAGAAAGGGTTTATCTCCAGCACCACCATCCCGGTGTTCAAATACCTGGTCGATCCGCAGATGCTCGGGGTGTCTAACTCACTTATTTACCAGCTGACGGACTATATCGGCTACGACATCCTGCTGCAGTACATTCAGGAACTTATCCAGCAGGCCCGGGCGATGATCTCAACCGGTAATTATCCCCAGTCGACAATGGATATGATCATGGAAAACCTCAACCAGGCGAGTGTCCAGATTGCCGCTTTCCAGTCCCGCGTTCAGGTCCAGCAGGACGCCTTGCTTGTGGTTGACAGACAAATGAGTTACATGCGCCAGCAGGTCTCTGCCCGCATGATGACCCGCTACCAGAATAACTATCATTTTGGGGGGAATCAGTAATGCTTGAGATATATGCCATTGCAGGCGGTGACTGGTTACGGGGCAACCTGAACGCGATTGCGGCGTTTATGGGGACCGGCACATGGTCGACCATAGAAAAGATGTGTATCGCCATCTCGGTACTCATTGTGGCGGGGAGCTGGGTAAAAAAACACAACGTAATGGACCTGATTGGCTGGGTCTTTTCGCTCACCCTGGACGCCCTTCTAAGAGTCAAGCTGTTATCGGGATACTGTTGATCCGCCTGTTTTGATTGCGCAGTAACGTGTAAACTTCACGGGAGATATATCGCTTTAGACAGCGTATCGCTTCCATTTTTGTATGTCCTTCGGCTACACGCCTGGCGACATATTCCTTTGTTTTTGCGTCAGTTCGTAAGCGTCCGATGGCGATGATGTGAAGTGCACTATTTGCAGCACGATCTCCACCACGATTAAGTCGGTAACGGTTCGTTTTTCCAGAAGAAACGGGGACCGGGCTGACACCACACAGTGCCGCAAATCCTGATTCTGATCTTAACCGTTGAGGATTGTCTCCGGCAGTGATCAGCAACTGTGAAGCGCTTTCGTATCCGATAGCATTACGTTTAATCAGCTCAGGTGCCAACTCGTCGACAATTGCCGCAATCATGACATCCAGATCAGCGATTTCGTCATGTAACTCGAGATAGCGTCGGGCAAGGGACTTTAATGAAATGCGATAAACGTTGGTTACATTGCGGTATTCACTGGCATCAGGTCTCCAGGAACCCAGGGTCCTGATGAGCTGCATGCGCGTCATATTTCTGAGCTGTTCACGTAATTCATCCGGGGCAGAGATAATATTTGAATGGATAATCTGGAGAGCGACTCTGCGGGCTGATATTGCTGTTTTTCGGCAAGTTTTTAATACCCGCAGGGACTCAATCATGCCATCACGCGTTTTGGGAGTAACTGTCCTGATGCCTGAGAATGCTGCATGAGCGGCACATTCAGCATCAATTGTGTCACTTTTACCCCGTTTGCGTCGCTCCATCCGGTCTGGAGCAGTCACCTCAAGAACTTCTAACCCGGCGTTCTGAAAATAACGAAGCAAACCGGAACCATAGGTACCTGTGCACTCAACACCAATTCGCTTTAATGTCCCAAACGAGGTCATCCATGCCAGCATCTGCCGGTAACCTTGTCGTGTTGTGGAGAAATACTGAGTCCCAAGGACTTTATTGTTCTGATCTACGACAGCGGCAACGTGCAAATCTTTATGTGTATCCACGCCACCCACAACGGCAGCTTCGGTAACTTTATCAACCATGACAGAGCTCCTGTGAGGAAACAGAGTTGAATCTCCAGACAGATAACCCGGACAGGACAGTAACGAGACAAGCCGTCAGGCCCTTCTTGAGTCACGCGCATCGGTGAGGAGATGCCTCGCATGAAGGCGCTTCCGGCAACCGACGGGTCCAGGGCAGGACACAAAAGGTCGATCGCTGTGTGAGTCAGGATGCGGGAAGGTCTTCACTGCATCAGTAATCACACCAATCTGGTTAAACGGCAAACTAAGTGGTGGTAAAGACTGACATCGGCATTATTACTGTCTCTATGCTGGTTGTCATTCGCACCCCTGTGCAGATCATCGATTACAGTAACGTTGCGCAGGTCTATGAAGTCGATAATGTTCCAATTGGTCTGGCCATTCCGGCGTCGCTGACAACACGGGTGGGAAACGCGCTTATCCAGAGTTATGAGATGGTCTTCTCTCTGCCGGACAGTGTCACGTACAGTAAAACGGGGATGCTATTTGGCAGTAATCTGGTCGCGAAAAGTACGGATTTTTTATCACAAAATCCTGAAATTACGACGCTGTTCTCCGATTACGTACAAAACTGTGTGATGGGCGACATTTTCCTCAATCATAAGTACTCTTTTGAGGATTTACTGAATTCACCTGACCCGTACACCCTGATTTTTGCAAACCCGAGTCCACTGCGCCAGGTTCCCAATAACAGCTATAATTTTTTGGATAAAAACTATCTTGGTACCACATTTATCAGTTGCCAGGAGGCGGCGACGGAGCTGAAACAACGCCTTGCACTGGATACCCAGACAGGCGGTAAAACCTGGAACTACTATGTTCGTCAGCTGTTTGGCGGCAAACCTAATCCCGATCTGCTTTTCAGCCAGATGATTGGCGACAGCTACAATTACTTCTACAGCTCAGGACAGAGCGCCGGGCAGATTATCCGCCAGAACGTCACGATGAACGCCCTGCGCAGCGGGATCCAGAGTTATGCAGCCCGCAGCGGCGATACCGCCAGTCTGGTCAATATCGCTAACACATCATCCCTTGAAAAGCAGCGGCTGGCACAGGCCACAATGGGGCACCAGGCGCTTCGCACACTTCCGCTGATGCAGACCGTTATCATGGGGATAATGATTGGGATGTTCCCGATCATGGTGATGGCCGCCATGTTTAATATGATGACGCTGCAGGTGCTAAAGGGGTATGTGTTTGCGCTTATCTGGCTGCAGACGTGGCCATTACTGTTCGCCATCCTGAACAGCGCAATGGCCTACTATGCGAAGCAAAATGGCGTACCGGTTGTTCTCTCTGAGTTGTCGCAGGTTCAGCTCAAAAACTCGGATATTGCGACCACCGCGGGCTATATTGCCGTGATGATACCGCCTTTGTCGTGGGGGATCGTGAAGAGCATGGGAGCAGCCTTCTCCAGTGCCTACAGCCATTTTTCTTCTTCCGGGCTTGGTGCAACATCGCAGGCGGCTTCCGGCGTGGTGGACGGCAATTACTCGTTTGCCAACATGCAGATGGAGAACGTCAGCGGCTACAGCTGGGGAACGAACAGCACAACCAGTTTCGGACAGATGTCGCGTCAGCTGGGGAATGGAGGGATGAGTACCCAGACCCGGGATGGTTCAACGGTCCTGGACAGTAGTGGCGCCATGTCAAAACTGCCGGTGGATATCAACGTCGGTCGTCAGATAGCCAGTGCGCAGCAGCAGATGGCCAGGGAGGCCGATGTCCAGGCCGAAAGCGCACTGCATGGTTATAACAGCAGCGTCACCAGTGCCTGGAATAGTCTGCAGCAATTTGGCACCAATAAAGGGAACAGTGCATCAACAACGACCGGGGCCGATACTACCGAGTCTTCGCAGGATTCGATGGCCAGAAGCAAAATGTGGAATGCGGTTGTTGCTAATGCGAAAGCCAACAACATTAGCAATGAGCAGTCTTTCCAGAATTTAATGGATGAGTCAAGAAAAAGAACAATATCGGGTGAGTTGTATGGCGGTGCTAAAATTGATTCTTCTGATGCAGCTCTTGGGAAAATAGGGAGCTGGGTTACCGGAGGCAGTATATTTGGTGGTGTTAAAGTGGCAGCCAGTGGTGCCGCCAGTACGGGGTCAACGGATACTGTTGGACGATCAGGTAGGCATTCTGAAGATAATCGCCATGATACCAGCACTCAGGCGGCGAAAGACTTTAAGGAAGCATCCGATTACTTTACCAGCCATAAAACAACCACATCAGGCAATAACACCGATAACAATGCCAGTTCGCGTGTTGACCAGTTTGCCGCGTCACTCTCCAGTGCCAAAAACAGCTATGACCAGTATACAAGCAGCCGGACACGCAGCCACGAGTACAGTGAGATGGCTTCGCGTACAGAGAGCATGACTGGCCAGATGAGCGAGAATCTCACTCAGCAGTTTGCGAACTTTGTTCAGCATCGTGCACCTCAGGACGCTGAAACTATTCTGACCAACACCAGTTCTCCTGAAGTTGCGGCGCAGCGTGAAGCCCTGGCGCGTGAATTCGTCAAAGAGCAGGTTGAACCCAGGGTTGATGGTGCGTATCAACAGGGTCGCGAAAGCATCGGTCAGAATATGTCTGGGGTGTCAGGCGGTGGCGACAATGGTTCGGTCATGGCGGACTACGGACATAATGCCGGCCGTATTGATGCCATGACCAAAGAGGCGGGTATTAAGGATGATGTGGGGCAAAAAGTGGATGGGATGATTGCAGAGAATAAACAACAGCATCAGGAAGCCCGAGAAAAAATACAACAGCAAGGTGTTGAGGTGAAAAAAGAGAATGCTGAACTGGAAAAAGACCACAAAACAAAAGAAAATGATTTCAAAAATTCTTATAATGATAAGAAAGAACATCAAACCAGACTGCCTGGCGCGGACTCAACCAAAGAGCTACTGGATAAGGCAACAAAATTAGAAAACGATAAATCAAAGAGATAGGGAGGAAGGGATGATAACCCATCAAATAATACAAAGTGAAGTTGAAGAGTTAAAACGGATTCTGACTGAGAAGGATTTGATGATCCCCTCGTTCTGGAGTTGTATCTGGCCTGGACTGACATGTATGTTATGGTTTCTTCTTTCATCCTATTTTTCGTACTGGCTAAGTGATTATGCTTCTGGTATTGATAAAATAACAGTTATGGTTTTTGCGGGTGCGATGGGTTTTTTTTCCATCGTAGTGACAGCTAAAACGCGATCTTATTTTCTTTCGCTACCTGAATCATTCAGGAAAAATTCAAGGTTTGTTAATTTTCTTCTGGCTAAATGTAAGATGTATGGGGTCTGTATCTTATTTATATTTCCATGTTTAGCATTTTATTTTTCATTTACTCATCTAGATTCTATTATCTTCTGTGTAATAACATTCTTCTGCATAATAGTTACGGTTATGGTGATGAATATTGATCTCGGTCGTTATCAGTTAACTACTCTGACGTCTGTTATTGAATCGGTTAAAAATAAAGAAATAAAACTGCAATAACAACTGAGTTCCTGCTCTCTACTAACCGAATCTAATCGTTCGGTTAGTAAACCTTTTGTTCTTCATTTCTTAATTTTTACGGTTTTTTCCTAATATAAACGGTGAACAGTTGCGCAATTTATTTGTGCATCTGTGAGGCGTTGCCGCCTTTGGCGGTGTCTTTTCGTCTTTATTTGAGTAGAGGTTATTTATGACAATATCTGAACCTGTCAGGTCTCTTGATGCACATGAACTGATGCCTGGCGATATTTACCCACATCCTGCAGCGGGGGGAATTGATTCCCTGTCACATCGCGAGGTCTGTTCTCTCTTCAGTGACCACATCATGTATATCTGCAGCGCGTTAGTTATTCTTCTGCTTGTTTTCATCGCAGGTGTCTTTTTCCGAAAATTAATGACGTCTTCCACGGGACGTAAGCGAGACACGGCGTCAGTTATTCCCAATACAAAGCCAGAAGCACAGAGCAAAACGGAATACTTCCATCTTTCCATATGTGTGGAAGGCCCGGCCAGCACGGATGACTCCGCCTTGTCCTCTCTTGCCTCCCGTGTTGTCCGCGAAGCTGAAAATCTGTATATCCCCGGCGTCAATCGCCGCGACAGCGCTGACGACGTGTTTGCCTGGTCCGTGCAGACTCAGTTTCCTTCTGACAGGCTCTTCGGCACACGGATTTTCCCGTCGACCGGCTGGTTTGAACGTCCGGATATGATTAAACCTCCGGTGAAATGCTACTGCGTCTGCCTGCAGTACACGGCTGAAACATTGCCATCCACACTGCATGCCCTGGTCGATGAGGCCGGACGGCAGGTGGCGAAGTCATACATTAAAGGCGGACATTGCCCTGGCTCAGAGGGCTATAGCTTCTGCATAACCTCTGAATAGCAGCCAGTATCCGGCCTGGCCATCTATGGATCCGGGCATGACTGTAATCCTGTTTTCTGTGCCGGTGTGTTTCCGCTGATTAATTTGTCCTTCCGACCCTAATACTTTACTGACGGATTAGTGCCATGAGTTTCAATGCCAAAGATATGACGCAGGGCGGTCAGATCGCCAATATGCGCTTTCGCATGTTTGGTCAGATTGCCAATATT
Organism: Citrobacter sp. CFNIH10; assembly: GCF_002934585.1. Classification (NCBI taxonomy): domain Bacteria; kingdom Pseudomonadati; phylum Pseudomonadota; class Gammaproteobacteria; order Enterobacterales; family Enterobacteriaceae; genus Citrobacter; species Citrobacter sp. CFNIH10. Next base: position 3,719 of record NZ_CP026212.1, on the reverse strand, counting down.
ATTTTCTACGTGCTGTTTATTTTATTCTGGGTGCTGTGCGGACTGATGCTGATGTACCGGCTCAGCTGGCAGACCTTTGTGAACGGCTGCGTATACTGGTGGTGTACGACGCTGGGTCCGATGCGCGATATTATTCGCTCCCAGCCGGTATACACCATTCAATATTACGGCCAGTCGCTGGAATATACCTCAGAACAAATCCTGGCCGATAAATATACTATCTGGTGTGGAGAGCAGCTGTGGACTGGTTTCGCCTTTGCTGCCGTGGTTTCTCTTGTTATCTGTATCGTGACGTTCTTCATCGCCAGCTGGGTGCTGGGCCGCCAGGGGAAACAGCAGAGTGAGGATGAGAACACCGGCGGGCGCCAGCTTTCCGATAAACCCAAAGAAGTGGCCCGTCAGATGAAGCGTGATGGTGTGGCCTCCGATATTAAAATTGGCGACCTGCCTATCCTTAAAAACTCCGAAATCCAGAACTTCTGCCTCCACGGTACCGTGGGTTCCGGTAAATCAGAAGTGATCCGCCGGCTACTGAATTATGTCCGTGCCCGGGGCGATATGGCCATCATTTACGATCGCTCCTGTGAGTTCGTCAAAAGCTATTACGACCCGTCACTGGATAAAATCCTCAACCCGCTGGACTCGCGCTGCGCGGCCTGGGATTTGTGGAAAGAGTGCCTGACGCTGCCGGACTTCGACAACATCTCCAACACCCTTATCCCGATGGGCACCAAAGAAGACCCGTTCTGGCAGGGCTCCGGTCGCACTATCTTTGCCGAAGGCGCGTACCTGATGCGTGAAGACAAGGATCGCAGCTACGAGAAGCTGGTCGATACCATGCTGTCCATTAAAATCGACAAGCTGCGCGCCTATCTGCAGAACACGCCGGCAGCGAACCTGGTTGAAGAGAAAATTGAGAAAACGGCCATCTCCATTCGTGCCGTGCTGACCAACTACGTCAAGGCTATTCGCTACCTGCAGGGCATTGAGAAGAACGGCGAGCCGTTCACTATCCGGGACTGGATGCGCGGTGTCCGTGAGGACCGACCCAATGGCTGGCTGTTTATCTCCTCCAACGCTGACACCCATGCTTCCCTGAAGCCGGTTATCTCGATGTGGCTGTCAATTGCTATCCGCGGCCTGCTGGCGATGGGGGAGAACCGTAACCGGCGCGTGTGGATTTTCGCCGACGAGCTCCCCACGCTGCACAAGCTGCCGGACCTGGTCGAAATCCTCCCGGAGGCGCGTAAATTTGGTGGTTGTTATGTGTTCGGTATTCAGTCCTATGCCCAGCTTGAAGATATCTATGGCGTTAAGCCTGCCGCCACGCTCTTTGACGTGATGAACACCCGGGCCTTCTTCCGCTCCCCGAGTAAAGAGATTGCGGAGTTTGCTGCCGGTGAAATTGGTGAGAAGGAAATTCTCAAAGCCAGCGAACAGTACTCTTACGGTGCTGACCCGGTGCGTGATGGGGTGTCGACCGGGAAAGAAAAAGAGCGGGAAACGCTGGTCAGTTACTCCGATATTCAGACGCTACCGGACCTGTCCTGCTATGTCACGCTGCCCGGGCCGTATCCGGCCGTGAAGCTGGCCCTCAAATACAAGCCGCGTCCGAAAATTGCCGAAGGATTTATTCCTCGCACTCTCGATGCGCGGGTGGATGCGCGGCTCAGTGCGCTGCTTGAAGCGCGGGAAGCTGAAGGCAGTCTTGCCAGGGCGCTTTTCACGCCGGATGCCCCGGCATCCTGGCCAGATGATGCCGGCAGTCACGCCGGTGAACAGCCTGAGCCGGTCAGTCAGCCTGCGCCAGCAGTAATGACGGTAACTCCTGCACCGGTAAAATCGCCGCCGACAACAAAGCGTCCGGCAGCGGAACCCTCCGCCAGGACAGCTGAGCCTCCCGTCCTGCGGGTCACGACCGTACCGTTGATCAAACCAAAAGCAGCCGCAGCGGCCGGAACTGCCGCAACAGCATCCTCTGCCGGTACCCCTGCTGCAGCGGCAGGCGGGACAGAACAGGTACTGGCGCAGCAGTCCGCAGAACAGGGGCAGGCCATGCTGCCGGCCGGTATGAACGAGGACGGTGTGATTGAAGACATGCAGGCGTATGACGCCTGGGCTGATGAGCAGACGCAGCGGGATATGCAGCGGCGTGAAGAGGTCAATATCAACCACAGCCACCGCCACGATGAGCAGGATGATCTCGAAATTGGGGGGAATTTCTGATGCTCAGTTTCAGCCAGGTTAAATCGGCGGGTAGTGCCGGTAACTACTACACAGAGAAAGACAACTACTACGTTATCGGGAGCATGGAGGAGCGCTGGCAGGGTAAAGGCGCAGAAGCGCTGGGGCTTGAAGGAAAGGTAGACAAGCAGATCTTCACGGAGCTACTGCAGGGAAAGCTACCTGATGGCAGCGACCTGACCCGGATTCAGGATGGCGTGAATAAGCACAGGCCCGGCTACGATCTGACGTTCTCAGCACCGAAGAGTGTATCGATGCTGGCTATGCTGGGTGGTGATAAGCGTCTTATCGACGCTCATAATCGCGCGGTGACAGTGGCTCTTAATCAGGTGGAGTCCCTGGCCAGCACGCGGGTGCAGAAAGACGGCGTTTCTGAAACAGTCCTGACCGGGAATCTGATTATTGCCCGCTTTAACCACGATACATCGCGCGCTCAGGACCCACAGATACACACGCACAGCGTGGTTATCAATGCGACACAGAACGGCGATAAATGGCAGACGCTGGCCAGCGATACCGTCGGTAAAACCGGGTTTTCCGAAAACATACTGGCCAACCGCATCGCTTTCGGAAAGATATACCAGAACACTCTCAGGGCCGATGTTGAGTCTCTGGGTTACAGGACAGTGGATGCGGGTAAGAACGGTATGTGGGAGATGGAGGGCGTGCCGGTTGAGTCGTTTTCCACCCGCAGTCAGGAACTCAGGGAGGCCGCCGGACCCGATGCCTCCCTGAAGTCCCGGGATGTGGCCGCGCTCGATACCCGAAAGTCGAAAGAAGCCATCGATCCGGCAGAGAAGATGGTGGAGTGGATGAACACGCTGAAGGAGACCGGGTTTGACATCCGGGGGTACCGTGAGGCCGCCGATGCGCGAGCCGCAGAGCTGGCCCGTGCACCTGCCGCGCCGGTGAACACTGACGGTCCGGATATCACGGATGTGGTGACGAAAGCGATTGCCGGTCTCAGCGACCGCAAGGTGCAGTTCACGTATGCCGACCTGCTGGCTCGCACGGTCGGCCAGCTGGAGGCGAAGGACGGTGTGTTTGAGCTGGCGAGAAAGGGCATCGATGCTGCCATTGAACGGGAGCAGCTTATCCCTCTCGATCGCGAGAAAGGCCTGTTCACCTCAAACATCCACGTTCTCGATGAACTCGCCGTCAAAGCCCTGAGTCAGGAGGTGCAGCGCCAGAATCATGTCTCCGTCACGTCCGATGCCTCGGTGGTGCGCCAGGCCCCTTTCAGCGATGCCGTCAGCGTGCTGGCGCAGGATCGCCCGGTCATGGGTATCGTTTCCGGTCAGGGCGGTGCAACCGGCCAGCGGGAGCGGGTGGCCGAGTTAACCCTGATGGCCCGGGAGCAGGGGCGTGACGTCCATATCCTGGCGGCCGATAACCGCTCACGTGATTTTCTCGCCGGTGATGTGCGTCTGGCCGGGGAAACGGTGACCGGTAAATCCGCCCTGCAGGACGGGACG
>NZ_CP026215.1:0-7304 GCF_002934585.1 Citrobacter sp. CFNIH10 | reverse complement strand
CTTGTGCGCATACTCATGCATGCCGTAAAAACAGAGCCTGCGCGTTTCTGGCGGGTTTTCGGGTGGTTTGTTGCCTGTTTTACCGGTTTCCCGTCAGAAACGTCCTCAGAGGCTCTGAGGCGGTGCACGCAACGGATGTTATGGTAAATTGAATCGCCACGGATAATTTAGACACTTCCGAGCCGTTGATAATACTGGTTTTCATATTCTGTCGGTGACATGTGTTCGCTAGAACCATGCCGATTCACTTGCATGAAATTTGTCAGCAGCATATTTAAGCAGATTAGCTCTATGATCTACGATGGCTTGAGTATATCCCCTTCTACTAGGATGGTCGGTACATATAGCGATTGGGCAATGCAAAAATTCTGTCTGGATAATCCCCAGATGCGAGCGTTCATCTATTGCCTTAACTGCTAATTTTTTACCATTGTTTAGATAATGATCTAACACCCAGGTTTGCCCACCCGTGAAGTAGATGATGATATCTGGCTTGGTATCTTTAATTTCAGCCAAGAATAATTCACGCTGCATATGAATCATTGTCATGATATCTTTTGAAGGTAGTTTGGAAATGCTGACACTATCTCCATCATTTTCAATTAATTGAAACTTATGAAGATTAGTCCAATAAGCATGCCTTCTGGATGGTAGGTTAAAATACTTTACTACTTCATCAAATGCATACCAAAAGTGGCTATTCCTTAAATCTTCACCAAAATTGAATTTATTGAAGGATTCAATGCTCTCATTAATGTAGTCATCGACCGAAACGATGGTACTGAAAGCATCTTCCATTCCCAGAGTTTCTTGCCCCACGATCATCACTTTAACTGGGGCATTTTTGTATTCGTGCGTCATCAGTGGGATGAATGGTGTACTTACCTTTTGTAGTAGTTCTTCTGACAGGTAAGTACCGCGATTGGTAATGATATCTTCGAATGCCTTTCTTACACCGTCACTAACAACAGGTTTAGAGGTTAACTCAGTAAGGCTGTATGAAGTGAATGATGATTTATACACTATTCCCATTGCAGTTAACCCATCAATGATGCCCTCCAACTGCGAAATACTCATCTTTAACGCGCGTTGAATCTTGCTAAAACTGGTTGAGTCGTTGGCCTTAAGAATAGTGAGAACGTTGATTAAATCTTGTGCTGTCATTCCTGTTTTCCTCATATTGAACTGCTTCAATGTAGATACGCGTTTAACTCATTCTGACGGTCGCAGTACAGTAAATCAGTAAGTTGGCAGCATCACCAGGGATTCTTATATTATTAAAATAGTTAGGGATGTTGTCTTTTTGGGAATTGAATATTTTAAAGCTAATGCTTCTGTTGATTATAATCTTATAGAGATTAGTGTGTTAGAAAATTTAGCGTATGTTTTTGTTCTTATGAATGTTGGTAATTATCTTGGTGTTTCTGATTATGAGTAAAAATTTAGATCAGCAAATAGCATCAGCCCAAAATAGGTTGAACATGCTAAGAAAGAAGAAAATAAACGAAGATAGAAGAAAAAGAACACATGATTTAATCGTTCTTGGGGCAGAGTGTCTTAAATTATAAGATGGAAATAGAAATCTTGTAATAGGTGCATTGTTGTATGTTGATAACATGACAGAATCACAAAAAAACATGTTAAAAATCAAGGGTGAACATTATTTAAATAAAAACGCTGAAAACTAACAAAATTTATTTTGGTAGTTTGAAGGGTTGATATGGTTTACCTTTTTGATTAGAAGTAAAATACTTCTTCAAAAAGGAGGGTGTTATGAGTGAAGATATTGGTAAAGTTGTTGATATTTTTAATGAATTTACGAAGGTTGAACTTCCTGGTGGAGGAGGTTTAGAGACCGATAGCCCTGTTGTAGAGGCTGCTGTTGCTGTTGGTGTTTTAGGTGCCGCAGCATATGGGCTTTATAAGCTATTTAGTAGTGATGATTAATTATTTAACGGTGGGGATTTATTTCCCCGCCTTTTCATTTAGATCTAATCTCTCATAACGCTTATATAGTGCAACGGCTGCATGATACGAACAACCCAAAGAATCAGCTATCTGTTGCCATTTCAGGTAATGACTCCAACTTATTGATAGTGTTTTATGTTCAGATAATGCCCGATGACTTTGTCATACAGCTCCACCGATTTTGAGAACGACAGCGACTTCCGTCCATGCCGTGCCAGGTGCTGCCTCAGATTCAGGTTATGCCGCTCAATGCGTTGAGTGTAGGGGTCAGTTTGGATATAGAGAATTATTGTACGGCAAGCCTGTTTTTTGAACAGACTTACCTATAGCAATAGGGTGTACTCCCGCGCTATACGGCATTTTCAGAGGTTTGACCTTAATCGGATAACCTAAATGCGATACTGCAAGAGCGACAACTTAAAAGCGATAGCCACTGACGCAAAATCAACCCCTTACGAACCAAGATTGGTTAAATAATGCGCTTAACGAATGGAAGGGACTTCCCCTGATTATGCGCCTGATTAACTCTTGTGCAATCATGGGGTACACATCGTCCCGGAGGAATTCGTTATGACTATCACGACTGTCGGTATCGATCTTGCTAAAAATGTGTTTGCTGTTCACGGTGTTGATCAAAATGGTAGAACTGTTCTGGTTAAGCCTAAAGTATCGCGTGCTGCACTTCCTGAGTTAATTGCAAGTTTGCCTCCCTGTGTTATCGGGATGGAAGCATGCTCCGGGGCTCACTACTGGGCAAGATTGTTTCGGCAGTATGGTCATGAGCCACGTCTGATGGCTGCTAAGTTTGTATCGCCTTATCGTATGGCCGGAAAATCAGGAAAAAATGATGCAGCTGATGCTCAGGCTATCTGTGAAGCTGTTCGTCGTCCGCATATGCGGTTCGTACCAGTGAAAGACGAAAGCCAGCAGGCCATGCAGTGTTTACATCGTACCCGTCAGGGTTTTATCGAAGAGAAAACAGCAACGTATAATCGTCTGCGAGGATTGATATCTGAATTCGGTGTCATCGCGCCACAAAGTGCTGATGCCCTGCGCCACATGGTTTCTGTGCAGAAGAGCTCTTTACCGCTTCAGGTTCAGCAATGTGTTGATGATTTGATGGAACACGTTGATCGCATTGAAGCTAACATCACTGAATATGACCGAATTTTGTCCCACATAGCCAAAACAGATCATCGCAGTCAGCGGCTGATGGAGCTAAAGGGCGTTGGTCCCACAACGGCCTGTGCACTGGTCGCCAGTATCGGTAATGCACATGATTTTAAAAATGGACGTCAACTGGCAGCCTGGCTGGGGCTGACGCCATCACAATACAGCAGCGGGGGAAAGTCGAAACTCGGCAGGATCACAAAAGCCGGTGATTCGTATCTGCGAACGCTTCTGGTTCAGGGGGCTCGTTCAGTGCTTATTGGCGCCGGGAAAAGGACTGACTCATTCAGCCGTTGGGTTTGTATGTTGGTTGAGCGCAGAGGGTACTGGCGGGCTGTTGTGGCCATCGCCGCCAAAAATGCGCGGCTGTGTTGGGCATCACTACATTACGGTGATGATTTCCGGCTGTACTCAGTCAACTAAAGCTCGAAGCTGTATAACCATCTGACCTGCAATTCGTTGATGATAAAGGGTTAGACCCCGTGAGGCCTATCTGGCTATTGTACAGGATATACGTATCCGCTTAACGAACAAGAACCTCACGCGCGTCTTTCATCAGGGCCCGAATCGATGACGATTCATCATGGCCGTTTATAGTACCGCAGTCTCTCCCCTTTATTTTTACTGAAGAGCAGACAGAAACCATAAATACCGGCTTTGACATGCCGGGGAAGTCCTTATAGCCGGGAAAAGGACTGACTCATTCAGCCGTTGGGTTTGTATGTTGGTTGAGCGCAGAGGGTACTGGCGGGCTGTTGTGGCCATCGCCGCCAAAAATGCGCGGCTGTGTTGGGCATCACTACATTACGGTGATGATTTCCGGCTGTACTCAGTCAACTAAAGCTCGAAGCTGTATAACCATCTGACCTGCAATTCGTTGATGATAAAGGGTTAGACCCCGTGAGGCCTATCTGGCTATTGTACAGGATATACGTATCCGCTTAACGAACAAGAACCTCACGCGCGTCTTTCATCAGGGCCCGAATCGATGACGATTCATCATGGCCGTTTATAGTACCGCAGTCTCTCCCCTTTATTTTTACTGAAGAGCAGACAGAAACCATAAATACCGGCTTTGACATGCCGGGGAAGTCCTTATAGTACAAAAATTTCCGATCTCCAAACTGACCCCAGTGTAACGCTTGCTGTTAACGTGCAGCTTTCCCTTCAGGCGTGATTCATACAGCGGCCAGCCATCCGTCATCCATACCACGACCTCAAAGGCCGACAGCAGGCTCAGAAGACGCTCCAGTGTGGCCAGAGTGCGTTCACCGAAGACGTGCGCCACAACCGTCCTCCGTATCCTGTCATACGCGTAAAACAGCCAGCGCTGACGTGATTTAGCACCGACGTAGCCCCACTGTTCGTCCATTTCAGCGCAGACAATCACATCACTGCCCGGTTGTATGCGCGAGGTTACCGACTGCGGTCTGAGTTTTTTAAGTGACGTAAAATCGTGTTGAGGCCAACGCCCATAATGCGGGCGGTTGCCCGGCATCCAACGCCATTCATGGCCATATCAATGATTTTCTGGTGCGTACCGGGCTGAGAGGCGGTGTAAGTGAACTGTAGCTGCCATGTTTTACGGCAGTGAGAGCAGAGATAGCGCTGATGTCCGGCAGTGCTTTTGCCGTTACGCACCACCCCGTCAGTAGCTGAACAGGAGGGACAGCTGATAGAAACAGAAGCCACTGGAGCACCTAAAAAACACCATCATACACTAAATCAGTAAGTTGGCAGCATCACCTTTGGAGAACGGAAATTTTTGTACGTTAAAAGGATCTTCTTGAGATCCGTCATTTGTCGTCGTAGTCTCTTCTCCAAGAAACGAAAAAACCACCTGGGGAGGTGGTTTGATCGAAGGTTAGGTCAGTTGGGGAACTGCTTAACCAGGTAACTGTCTTGTGCGAGACGAGTCACCAAAACTGTCCTTCCAGTGTAGCCGTTCTCAGGCTCCCACTTCAAGAACTCCAGATAAATCTCTCGCACATCTCAGTTACCAATGGCTGCTGCCAGTGGCGTTTTTTCGTACCTTTCCGGGTTGGACTCAAGATGATAGTTACCGGATAAGGCGCAGCGGTCGGACTGAACGGGGGGTTCGTGCATACAGTCCAGCTTGGAGCGAACTGCCTACCCGGAACTGAGTGTCAGGCGTGGAATGAGATAAACGCGGCCATAACAGCGGAATGACACCGGTACACCGAAAGGCAGGAACAGGAGAGCGCACGAGGGAGCTACCAGGGGGAAACGCCTGGGATCTTTATAGTCCTGTCGGGTTTCGCCACCACTGATTTGAGTGTCAGATTCTGTGATGCTCGTCAGGGGGGCGGAGCCTATGGAAAAACGGCTTTGCCGCGGCGTTATTGTTTCCCTGTTACGTTCCTTCCTGGCATCTACCAGGAAATTTCCGTCCCGCCAGTAAGCTGGTACTGCTCGCCGCAGCCGAACGACCGAGCGGAGCGAGTCAGTGAGCGAGGAAGCGGAATATCTCCTGTATCGCATATTCTGCTTACGCGCCGGTGCCGCCTTTTTTCTTCTGCCACATGAAGCACTTCACTGATTTCCGTGCCCGTGCCAACATAATAAGCCAGTTTACACTCCGCTAGCGCTACGTGACTGGTTCAGGGCTGCGCCCCGAAACCCTCTAACAACCTCTCAGCTACTGGATATCACCCCATGCCATCTGAATATGATGAACAACGGGATTCGACTGATACGCAGCTTCCCGGCGAATATGACCTTTTTGATTTAATGGCGCAGGTTACTAACGACCTCGTTCATGCTCGCATGAACGGATTGTTTTTCCGGACTACAGGTAAACTACAGAAAGACTACAAAAGCTGATGACTTAATCCTGATTTTTAGTGCGATGACTACAGATAAACTACAAAATAACTACAGGATTACCTCAGATCCGTTCTCTGAACCATTCGTACATCCGACCCCCTTACCGGTTTTACACTGAGCATTGATGCTCTGAGGTCCCTTATGACGAAACAACAGAAAACAGCGCTGAACATGGCTAAATTCATCCAGAATCAGTCTCTGCTCCTGCTGGAGAAGCTTAACGAGCTTGATCTCGATGCTGAGGCCGACCTTTGTGAGAAACTCCACGATGATGCGGAGCATCTTTTCCGTACACTGTCCTCGAGACTGGATGAATTACAGGATGGTAACTGATGGCCAGAGTGTCTATTAGTGAAGCAGCACGGCTTGTTAAGGTTAGTCGCCCTACTATTTACAAGATGATTAACAGTGGTAAGTTAAGTTACACCTCTGTTGTAAAGCACGGGAAGGGTATTAAAGTTATTGATACATCAGAGCTTATTAGAGTGTTTGGTTCTCTTGATGGTGTCATCGATGATGTAAAAAGTGACGCAGAATCTACAGGTATTAACAGCGTTGGTTTTCATGATTTACAACATAGAATCGCTTTACTTGAAGCTGAAAACGATGGTCTTAAAGGGGCTGTTAAGGCTCGAGATGAGCATATTGATTCCCTTCGTCAGGCTATGCAGCTTCTGGAGCACAAGCACGAACCTTCTTCACCACCCCATTCCCCGTGGTGGAAATTCTGGAAAAAATCCTGATCCCGCCATGCTTGAGTTTTCCTCTCCGGCCATCCCGGGGCGTTCCTGAACCTTCCCAAAAATCGCCAGATCCGGGAACACTCCTCACCACGAAAAATACCCACACACCACGCAAAATTAAAATTTTGCAGATAACTCCTTATTATCAGTTGGTTAGGTTTTATTAAATTACGCAGTATTACCTTCTGTAAGGTCAATCCAAGTCGTCGGTGATTCGTGTACGACTTGCCGACGACTCGTCATAGAGTCATCGACGACTCACTCCACACTATCAGTAACTTATGACGACTTGACTCTAGAGTCGAATCGTCGCTTTGGCGTTTTTTTGACCGCGGTGACTCTAGAGTCAAGTCACGAGTCGAATCGCCGGTGAGTCGTCCGGCGACTTGCCATAACGTGATTGCCGGCCGTCGACGAACCCGATTCCTGAACGTGCTGAAAACCGGTTTTCCGGCTGCGCCGGCAACGCTTCACGGCCACGCAATAAATTGCGTCCCCGTTCACCGTTTTCGGATGGGAAGAACGCCGGAAACAGGACTTACCCCGGCTGAATGGCGTGAATTTCCGCGCTATGCA
>NZ_CP026210.1:0-77585 GCF_002934585.1 Citrobacter sp. CFNIH10 | reverse complement strand
ACAGCAAGAAAGAGCGGGGCAACTGGCGCTCACTCGATCGCATCAACAAGATGGAGAATAAAGAGGGGGTTGAAACGCTCTATCGCTATATCGTTGGTGATGAACAGGTAGGCGGTAGTCGTCAAAACTTGATCCATGTTTCAGCTGGGCTTCGTGAGGCCAAAAGCTGGGATGATGTGCATAAGACATTTGCAGACATCGGTCTTCGTGTCGAAAAAGCACAGGGGAAAAAGGGCTACGTCATTACCCACGAACATCAAAACCAGAAGACGGCTGTTAAGGCTAGTCTGGTATTTAACAAGGCGCAATATACCCTGAAGTCGATGGAAGAGCGCTTTGGTGAATACCAGCCTTCACATATTGAACCGGCCAAAGTATCGGTATTTAAAACCGCATATACCCCTGGTGCTTATCGTCGAGATGCCAATAAACGTCTGCAGCGTAAAATTGAGCGCGCAGAAGAAAGAATGCTGCTCAAGGGTCGCTATCGCGCCTACCGGAACAATTTACCGATATATTCTCCGGATAAGGATCGCATCGCCGATGAATACCGGAAAATTGCCCAACATACCCGGTTGGTGAAAAATAACGTCCGGCATTCTGTTTCAGATCCTCATACCAGAAAGCTGATGTACAACCTGGCTGAGTTCAAACGCCTGCAGGCGGTTGCCAATCTGCGGCTTAGCTTGCGTGAAGAACGCAACGGTTTCAGAGCGGCTAACCCACGGCTTTCTTACCGGGAGTGGGTCGAACAGGAAGCACTGAAGGGTGATAAGGCAGCGCTCAGCCAAATGAGGGGCTTTGCCTATTCCTCCAGGAAGAAGGAGAAGTATAAACAGCAGCTGGTTGAGCAGATCGGGTTCAACCGTACCTTTAACGCCATCACCAGTCATGATCGTGATGATGTGGCCGTAATGGCCTCAGCACGTCATGGTGTCAAGCCACGGCTTTTGAAAGACGGTACTGTTATCTTTGAGCGCGACGGTAAACCGGTAGCGGCTGATCGTGGTCATATTGTGCTGACAGAAAGTAATGGAATCGACAAAGAGAAAACGGCTGATCTTGCAATTGCATTAACGATTGCTGGTAAAGCCAAATCTGTACGTGTTGATGGTGACGGCGAGTTTAAGGAACTGTGCTGTAATCGTATCGTCGATGCAGCTGTGAACCACAATCACCCTGTCGCGCAGGGCATTACCTTCACAGATGCCGCTCAGCAGGCGTATGCTCAAAACGAGAAACATCGTTTGATTCGTGAGCAAAATAATAGTAAAAATGAAATGCAATTCAGAAGTGAAAGCGACGACAAATTCAATCCGAAGTAAAATGGAGTAAGAAATGAAAATCAAAATGCAAACGGTCCTCGCGGCCGTTTCTGTGTTAGCTCTTGCCGGGTGTGCCTCTCAAAGCGAAAAGGAAAAACAAATCTCTGCACAGCAGCTGGTAGATCAGGAATTGCGTGAGCAAGCCATTAAGATAAAACTCGCACAGGATGAGCTTTACCAGGCTGGAGCCATTAACAGGACCCGTTACAAATTCCCTACCATTATCAATGCAAACAGTCAGTATGTTCGTGTGAGCTGGCAGGGTGATGCTTACGAATTACTGGAGCAACTGGCTAAACAGCGTGGCCTTCAATTCACCAGTCAGGGGATTAAGTTACCGCTTCCACTCAATATCGATGTTGGTGGTTCGAAGGTTACGTTTGAACAGTTGCTGACCCTGATCCGACAACAAACGCAGTACCGTGCCACCATCAACCAGAAACCCGGTGAACTGCAGCTGCTTTACCTCACACCATCGAAGAAAGGTTCATTCCTCAGAGGGACCCGCCCATGAAACTTAAACTGATCGTGCTTCTGACGTTACCGCTGCTTGCTGCGAACGTTGCACGCGCGGACGACTCCGATGTTAAAGGCCTGGATTACTACATGGACCCACCAAGCCAAAGTGACGATGAGGCCGATGTTACTGGCAGTATGCTAAACGACGCAGCGCACACCATTGGATTTCGCGGCGGTAAGGCAGAACGCGCTAAAGAAATTCGCGCCGCGCTGGAAAATCAGCGCAGCAACCTTGATTACATGTATTCGTTCCAGCCGCTGATCTCTTCTGAAGGCTACCTGCCTCCAGTCATTGCTGAAGCTAAAGACGTTGCACACATTACCAATGAGCAAATCCGAACGGCCAACCGTGCCTATGACATTGTGGTGCCGGCGCGCTTTGTCAGTAACCCACCGACCTGGAAAAGCTATCTTCTGACCGGGCTGATGGCGCAGCGGATCGAATTGCCTGAACCGGCGGCAATGCCGAAGGACGGGAAACAACGTGATATCTGGAAAAAAGCTGTCGCGCTGGGCTGGTCTGACGGTCGCCAAAAAGCTGATGAGATATTCACTGCTAATTTCAATCGCCTCACACGGGATTACACCGGCATGTTGCGCTACAGCACGCTACTGCAGCAGGGCATGATTAAGGCTCCAGTCATCACACAGCAGCAGCAAACAGTTACAGGGGATAAAAACCGCCTCATGCTGGGCGATAAAACGAAACGTATGAAGCAGCAAGCTGAGTTTGACATCAACAAACGCAGCTGGAAACCGACCATACGTTAAGGGGCAGTAGATGGAAGCATTCAATTTTGGTCCAACGCTGACGCCCCAGACGCTGGAACGTTTTCTCGTACACTGCTCAAACAATGAAGTGTCCGATATTCTGTTGCAGGGCGGAGATAAAATCTGGGTAGAACGTCATGGGCGCCAGTTGCCCATGACATCTTACCCGCTCGACAACCTGGAGCTGGAACGTACCGTTGATAAGGTGTTCGGTCAGGAGATCAAAGGGACGCTGAAAAGTGCTGCGGTCGTTAATACCGCTATCCAGCTAAGAGGTGATGAAGCGGGCACGATTGGACTCGGCCGCGGCGAAACCCGCCGGTTCCGCGCGAACTTTACTCAGGCCGATATTTATAAAACAGAAGCGGCAATGTCTCTGACACTCCGTGTTCTGAATGAGGTTATTCCTCAGCTTAAACAAATGGGTATTGAGCCGGACCTGTTTAATTCTCTGTTGCCGGCTGCCGGCCTCGGACTGATATGCGGCGAGACGGGATCGGGCAAGTCAACCCTGATGGCCAGCATCTTCCAGTATTGCGGTGAAACGTACCAGGACCGGAAAATCATCACGGTTGAAGATCCCATCGAGTATCGCCTGGGAAGTCGAGACTGGATTGCTCCGGCGCCGGCACAGTCACAGATTGGGCGCGATATTGATTCCTTCCACAATTTTATCACTCTCTCCGGGCTCCGTCGTTCTCCGAAGATTATGGGGGTTGGTGAGCTCCTTAACCGCCTGTCATTTGAAGCTGCTGTACTGGCAGGTAAATCCGGCCACTTTTGTCTTGGCACACTGCACGTCAAAACGGTCGGAGAAGCCATTTCCCGATCATTGCAGAACTATCCGCCGGAAATGCGTGAAGCTGCCGCCTTTGACCTGCTGAGTATCCTTTCTTACATCATCGTGCAACGCTTGCTTAAAACAAAAGACGGCCGGCGCAAGGCTGTCCGTGAATATCTCGTCATTGATAACAGCCTGCGCCGCAAACTCTATGACGTTGATTACAGCAAGTGGGGCCGCTACATCGACGACCTGTTGATCGCTGAAAACCGCAGTCTGATTCAGAACGCCTGGGCAATGCACCAGGAAGGTTTGATCGACGAAGCGGAAGTCATCGAGGTCGCAGGATATATGGACTATCTGGCGTTAAAAGAGGGCAAGTATGGACATTAACAAATGGCGTTATGCCGGCCGGCCACTGACGGTTTTTGGTGTGCCTGTTATCTCGTTTCTTGTGTACTTCATCTGGTTTCCGTTCCCGTCAGTAAAAACCTTTGTTATCTGCACCTGTGTGGTTCTCTTTTACTTTCTGCTGGCCATGATGGGCTACACGTTACCGGTGCTGTACCAGGTCATTCTCCGGGTTATCCGCGGGAAAAAACTTACCGGGCGGCCGTGGTGGTACCGGCGCTCTCAGCGATAACACATAACTACAGGGGTAGACAGTATGGCGAAACCTGAAATTGCAACTGAAAGAACCCGTCTGAGTATTCCCTTTGACGATCGCCAACGTGCAATACGTGCGGCCGGCAAACTGGCTGATGGCAGTAATGCTCTGGACTACGTGAAGGAAGAAAAGGTGTGGTATGCACAGCCGGGGGCCAACCTGAGCCGGCTGAAAGAGTGGATTTTTGACCCCAATAAAGTGATCGAAGAACCGCCCCTGGATATTCAAGCCATTGAAGATGAATTTACGGCGTGGCTTGAAGAGCGCGGTGCCATTATCAAAGACCCCATAGAGTTCGATGGCCAGAAGCATTATGTCGATACCGTGGACGGTAAAGCTGGTTCAAGAAAGGGGGTGTATGCCGCCTTTCTGGATGGCCGACCTGCAGGGTGGTACAGGGACTATAAGAACGGTGGTGAAATTCAGAAATGGGTATCTACCGGCGCAGCCCCTAACCCTGAACAAATGGCCATGCTCCGTGCTGATGCTGCGGCAAGGCGTGAACAAAGAGCTGCAGCGCAAGCGGATAAGTTTGATCAGACCGCTAACCGGTTGATGGAAGAATATAACCGGCTTCCGGATGCCACGGGAGATCTGGCATACCTGAAAAACAAACAGGTCATTGCCGCTAACGGCCTTAAAGCTGATGAGCGGGGCAACGTTGTGATCCCTCTGTTTAATGCTGATGGCGAGTTCAGGACCCTTGAGCGCATCTGGTCCGACGGTAGTAAACACCTTGAAAAAGACGGCCAGGCATGGGGGAGTTTTTTCGTTGTGGGTGGTCAACTGAAGGATGGTGACAACCTGCTTTATGCCGAGGGATATGCGACAGCAGCCAGTATCAGCGAAGCCATCAATCAGCCTGTGATCATGACGGTTAATGCCGGCAACATGGTGGAAGTTGCTGGCCGCCTGAAAGACACCTTTCCAAACAGCACTCATTACTTCCTTGCTGACAATGACATTTATAAAGACGAGAACGTTGGGCTAGAAAAAGCGACAGAAGCTGCAGAGCTGACTGCCGGCCATGTTCTGGTCCCTGCCTTTAGCAACCCGAAAGAAGGGCTTACTGACTACAACGATTTGCATGTCTCTGAAGGGCTGGAGCAAGTCAGATTGCAGGTAGAAGGAGCCATTAATCAAATGAACAGGGTAGACACTATGCCGACTGATAACCCGAACATTACTGACGTTAACCACAGCTCGACTGACAGCGCTGCCGTTGCAGATCCTGAAAAAGCCGCGCCGGTGGCCAGCGCCCCTGCAGCTGCCGAACCGGAGGAAACCGCGCCGGTGGCCAGCGCCCCTGCAGCTGCTGAACCGGTGGAAGTCGCGCCGGTGGCCAGCGCCCCTGCAGCTGCTGAACCGGTGGAAGTCGCGCCGGTGGCCAGCGCCCCTGCAGCTGCTGAACCGGTGGAAGTCGCGCCGGTGGCCAGCGCCCCTGCAGCTGCTGAACCGGAGGAAACCGCGCCGGTGGCCAGCGCCCCTGCAGCTGCTGAACCGGAGGAAACCGCGCCGGTGGCCAGCGCCCCTGCAGCTGCTGAACCGGTGGAAGTCGCGCCGGTGGCCAGCGCCCCTGCAGCTGCTGAACCGGTGGAAGTCGCGCCGGTGGCCAGCGCCCCTGCAGCTGCTGAACCGGAGGAAACCGCGCCGGTGGCCAGCGCCCCTGCAGCTGCCGAACCGGAGGAAGCTGTGCCGGTGTCCAGCACCCCTGCAGCTGCTGAACCGGAATACACCGCACCAACAGATCGAGACGGCGATGATGAAGAGAGTAATAGCGCCAGTGATCTTGAGGCGTATGCCGCTATGATGGCCTTTGGCGGTGAAACAACTGACTCCGCTCAGCAAAAGCCTGAAAGGATAGCGCCCAGCGAATCTGTAGCTAATACCGCCCCGGCTGAAAATGAAACCGAGGAGAAGAAAAAAACAAACGAAGAACTGGAAAACGGCATACGCTGGGCAACCAACGATAATGCAGAAACGCCCCCAAAAGAACGTATAGACCTGGAAGGGTTAATTGCCCGGTTTGGGTACAGAGCAGAGAAAGACTATACGGCGTATACGCTTGATGGACAGGATGCGTTTTACGATTACGGCTCACATCTGCGTATGGCTACCCCTGAAGCCAGCCAGAGTGACGAGATGATCCTGGCGGCCGTTCTAACCGCGGATAAGCAACATCATCGTGGTATTGAAATCACCGGCAGTGACGAATTTAAAGAGCGAGTGTTTAACCTTATCAGTGAATACAACATTGAGGTGAAACTGACTAACCCAGAACAAAGGGTTAAATTGCTCGAACTCAAAAAAGCAAATGAAACAGCAAAAGAAACGGCAAAAGAAAATGTTGCTGATTCAAATGCGAATAAGCAGGAAGGGGCAAACGAAAAGACAAATTCATCAGTTCAGCAGAATGGAATGCGCTGGGAAGAATCGGCCTCTGTGCAGCCGAAGAAGCAGAATGCATCTGATACTCAAAAGGAAGATAAAGCTGCAGGTGAACCCTGGGAGAAAGGCGTTATCGTCGCGCATGGACGTGCTAAGTATGAGTGGAAAGAAGATGAATCCATGAACTACTTTGTCACCCTCAAAAATGAACATGGAGAGAAGACACTCTGGGGGAAAGACCTTGAGAGAGCGGTTAAAGATGCTGGTGTAGACACCGAACGTCTTGTTACAGTCAGAAAGCTGGGATTTGTGGATGTTGAGGTGAATGCACCTGTCCGTGATGAAAGCAACAAGATCGTTCGTTATGAAACTATCCAGACCAAACGTAATGAGTGGGAAGTAAAGCCTGTATACCCACAGCCAACAGCAGGGAATGAACAGGCCTATAAGCCTTCTGAACTGGTTCCGTATGATGCTGCAACCTTCCAGAAGCTCCGCACAACAATTCAGCAGATTACCGGTGTTGATCTCAGCCGTGAGGCCGTGCCTGAAAAAGAACTGTACTGGTTCCTGCCTAATGGTAAGCCAGCTCCAGAAAGCATGACAAAGCCCACAGGCTATAAACTCCCTCAAGAGTCAAAAACCGCGGGTACACCTTTGCTGATCGCACCGCATAAAAAAGGCGAACGCCCGGATTATTTCCTTGTTGAGTCGCGTAAAGGATTCATGCAGGGGATCGCAAAGGATAAGGAGTCCGGTGAGTACCATAGCGTGATTGGAAAAGTGAACAAGCGTATTGATAAAGACGGAAACTGGAAAACGTATATGACTCTTTCAGCAATCAATAAAAATGCCGAAAGTGGAATTGTTTTGCATGGTTATGGACATGTAGATCAGGGGGGTAAAAATTTGCTTTACAAAAATACAATTGCAAATGAAAAACAGCCTCAGCATTTACAAGCGGCCTCAGATGAGGTAAAAAACAAAACAGTAATGAAGCAGCTTTTTCATCCTTCGAATGCTGCAAAAAGAAAAGATGATGAAAGGAGAGAACAGACTCATGCACCAGTCGCAAAGTCAGCGCCTCGGCCATAAAACAAAAACCCTACTCGTTGCAGTAGGGTTTTCCTGCATTTCTGTGAGCTCATTTGCGGCAACACAGACCTGTGCAGCATACGAACTGGCAAAAGCTGGTGCAGATGCTGCCTATAAGCAGGAAGTGGAAAGGATTAACAACGCCGCAAAAAGCGAATCCAGTACGTCTGATTCTCTCGGACAGTGCCTGGGGTCGCTATCGGTATCACTTAAAATCCCACAGTTTCCGTCTATCAGCGACATTATTGATAAGGTGAAGGATGAGGTATGCAATACGGTTAAATCGAAGATTAATGAGAAGTGGGGGAGCCTGACTAATACGACGCTGGACCCGTGGTCAACGATTTCATCCAGACTGCCAGATACGTCAGGTATCCTGCCCAACGCATCTTCTAAAAATGTGCAATTAAACAATCCGGCAGCTGCGAGTGGAAGTGGTGAGGATGCAAACAGTGATGCATTCCCGTTCCATCTGTAACTACCGGAAGAGTCCTTTCGGGATTTTATCGAATAGCTTGCCGGTTCGTATTTCAACGCGGCGGTGTTCCGCCGCGGTCAGTAAACGCATAAATTCTGTGGCAGGTAGAACATCACGTTTTGAGTCTACATACATATCAAGCGAATCTTCATTCATGAATCGTCTGACAGTATGGAGCCAGTCTTCAGCTGATTTCATATTTTTTGAGCTCATCGTCGCTCATCTCGGCAAACGCTGCAGGTCGGCGACCTTTTCCTGTCCAGGTTACGGTCTTACCATCAACTTCGATCCGGTACTTCACTTTTCCAAAAGTGGATTTACTTTTCGTGGACGGACCAAAGAGATTTTCGAAAATCTGGAGAGCTTCATCAGCCGTAATATTGTGTTCTTCCATGAACCGCTTTGTGGCTGCGGCTTTCTCTTCAGTGGCCTTCTGTTCTTCCTTAAATTTCTCGATCATTCCCTGTGCAATGTCGGACCACATATTAATGAGTTGTTCAAGATTTTCTGGCGGGATTTTGCGCAAAACGGCGGTGGCTTTTCGTCGTTCGCACATGATAACTGCACAGGATTCGTAATCATTATGTTCGCTCATGTATACCTCATTGTTCATTAACGATCTGCGTGATTTTCTAACACAAACTTTTGAAAAGAGAAACTCTATGAAAACACAAAATAGTGAAAATATTATGGATCAAAATGAGTTGGATCAAAACTCAGGTGTTGATGAGGACAGCAACGCTCTTGCTCCAGCTCTGGCTGAAGAGAGTAACCGAACGGTACAGGAAATCGTATCGAAACATGGTTTAAAAGTAATTTTGATTCAGACGCTAATCATACTAGTCGCAATCATTATCATTGGCCTTCAGGGGTACTGGCTTCACCAGAAAAAAACCAAATATATTGCTACGAACGGGGGCATGATCACAGAAGTACACCCAACCGATGAACCCGCTTACACGGCGGAAGAGGTGATGGATTTTGCAAACCGTACAATGATCAAATCGCTTTCACTGAACTTTGTGAATTACGAAAACCAATTAACCAGCGTCCGTGGCGATTTTAGTGCGGAAGGGTACGTTAGTTTCCGTAAAGCGCTGACCGATAGTGGGCTGCTGAAAGATATCAGTGAAAAACGTCTGAACGTAAAACTTTCCACAACTCCTGGAACCCTGATCACGGAAGGTCTTATCCGTGGTACCAAAACCTATGCCTGGCAATACCGCATTCCGGTGACTGTTCAGCTTGTTGGCCAGGCTCAGGACTACAGAGCACAACCTTACGATTTGATGGTTCAGGTACGCCGCGTCAAAGAAGACGAAGATCCACGGGGTATTCAAGTAGCGCAGGCCATTCTCAAACCCCGGAACTACTGAGGTCAATCATGAAGATTAAACTTTTAACTGTACTTATGGCCGCACTGTTTTCGGCAAATTCTGTATCTGCAGCTGATGCTCCGACTGGTAATGGACCGTCGCAGCAAACGGCGCCATCTGTGCCTGGTGGTGATATTGCTCAATGGCAGCAAGCCAGTTCCGGGTTGCCCGTAAATCAGCAGGCGCAGGCGCAACAGCCACCACAGCAAACAGCGCAGGAACAAGGTCAGCAGCAGGCGCAGGGCCAACAGCGGCCAACTACTGCATTGCCTCCTGCACCCATGCCGCAGCTTCCTCCACCACAGCAGCAGGTTACACATGTTAATCCGCAGACACTGGAAGAGTTACCTGCACCTGTTCTGCAGCAGATCCAGCCTATTACCCCTGGTCAGGTGCGGTCGGCCCGCAGCGCAATGGAAGATATGAGCGCGGCGGCCAAAACCTCACCGTTAACGCCGATCCCACGAATTTCAAGCCAGACGGTATCACTGTCAGCAGGCGCATCCATTCCGCAGGTTCGGGTATTTCCAAACCAGGCAACAACAGTGACGTTTTCGGATGCGACCGGACACCCCTGGGTATTAGGTGCCCCTCCATATAATTCGAGTCCCTGTGCGTCTGGTGGTGAACTGTGTGTTGGCTATATTGCAGGATCGGCGGTATTCACAATCCAGCCGACCAATGCCTATGCCAGCGGGAACATTACAGTGCTTCTGAAGGGGCTTGCCACGCCGGTCATTATTAACGTGAAGGGGGCTGAACCTTCCGTTAAATCAAAAACCGTTGATGTTGATTATCGTCTGGATCTCCGTATCCCGAAACGCAGTCCTGACACACCGGTTTATACCGCTACGCCTGAGAAAAAAATCTCACTGTATGACAAGCAGCTGCAGAGCGTGCTCGACGGTATCCCACCTGAAGATGCTCAGCGGTTGAAACTTAAAAACGCGCCAGGTAGTACCAAAGTCTGGCAGATCGGTGATGAGCTCTACGTCAGAAGTAACATGCAGCTGCAGGATGAGTTTGAAAAAACGCTTTCCGCTATCGATGGCACACATGTTTACGTGCTGCCGGCAACACCAGTACTGACTTTTTCGGTTAACGGTCAGGCGCGTGACGTTGAAGTTGAGCTGAATTAAGGGGAAGGACGATGGCTACAGATAAAGGTAAAGAAACCAGAAAAATGATGCTCTACGTCGGTGGTGCCGCTGCAGTGGTGGCTCTTCTGGGAGGGTACTGGTTGTTTGGCTCATCAGATGAGCCGGCAACGGGCGGGTCACAGGTGAAGGCCCAGGGACTGGAAGGCAAAACAGGCAGGGAAAAACCCAATGATCCTCAATACAACAAACTGCTGAATGAGTGGAATGTTGATAATTCAGATAAAGCGGCGCTCACGGGGGATAGCTTCATATCCACGTTGTCAGCCAGTAATCCGGTGGCCGTTGATTACGGCACCAAAGCACCGCCGCCAAAATATTCGTGGGAATCGTCAGCAAAGCAGTCTGGTGATAACAGTAAGGCGAATGATGCTGAGCAGAAAGAGCGTGAGCGTCAGGCTAAAGCGGTGGCTACGTTACTGCAGAAAATAGATCAGGCCAGAACACCAGTTGTCACGGGCGTTGCTCTTGCAACCCCTCTGGGAGCGGAGGGAAATGACAAGAACGGCGGCACCTTCTCAGGGTGGACTGATTCGGTCTATCCGCAGAACAAAAAGCCGGATGCTGAAAAACAACAGGGGGCGAAAAATAAGGCCAAAGATAAAGGAGCCCGGCTGGTATCGGCTTACACGCTTGTGCCGGCAGTAATGGATACGGCGATGGACAGTGACGATCAGAACAGTATTGCTATTGCCCATGTTCCTACTGGAGCGCAGGCCGGCGCCAAATTCTATTCCGGTCAAAACCGTCTTGCCGGCAATGGTATTCGAATTCACTTTACTGGCATGGAGCTGAACGGGGTGCAGTGTAAGGTTGATGCGTATGGCGTGGCTTCCGACTCGTTGCGTGCTGCCGTTTCCTCAAATGTAAATAACCGCTGGTTCAGCCGCATTATTCTGCCGGCTGTCGCTAACGGATTAGGCCGAACTGGTCAGCTGTATGCGGACAGCAATTCGCAGATGATTATCACTGACGGCGGGAACGCATACCGCTCAACTGGCACACCGAACGGGAAGGCTGTAGCCGGTACCATTATTGGCGGGATGGGTGAACAGGCAGGGCGTGTCCTGGCTGACGATGCAGCCCGTCTGCCGGTGAAGCAGGTTACGGTTGACCGTAATCAGCTCATAGGCATCCAGTTTGTCGCGCCGGTGTATGAAAGCGACTGTGGCGAGAATATGGAAAATGCTTCTGCAGAGCAGGCGCAGCAGCAAGCTACTCCGACACTCACCAGTGTGCCGCCTCAGCAGATGCCACAACCACCGGCTCCAAATTACCCTCAGCAAAACTTTCCCAGCTACCCCGGCTACGGGTATGGCTCCAGTAACCCGTATTACCGTTAAGGAGATTGATAATGAATCTGTTTGAAGATGACAATAAAAAAGAAGCAGCTCCTGCCCAGGAACCGGTGTCTGCTAAGACTGCTGAAAAGCCAAAACCGACAGTGACGCCAGCAGCAAAAGCAAACAAAAAGCCGCTTAAGATTAGTGACTATGCATGGATTGGTGGTATCGCTGTCATAGCTATCCTGCTTTTAGTCTGGTTGTTTGGGGGCTCCGATAGTGACACTGCGCCTGCGGCCGGGAATGGCACGATCCAGTCTTCAGGGCAACGTCAGAACGTACAGGCTGCCCCTGCCGGGCAGGATTCTGGTGACTTCCGCGAGCAAATTTCCGGGATTTTGCTGCAGCAAAAGGAACGGCTGGACGCGATAGAATCAACTTCTAAAAATGGAATGATGATCCTTTCCAGTCAGTTACAAAGCGCTAATGAACAAATCAAAAATCTGAACAATCAGGTTCAGGAACTGAAAATGAAAGCCGCTGGTTATGGGCCTTCATTTGGTAATCAGAGTGGAACAATTTCGGGGGCAACGTCGCAGGCATTACCTTTGTTGAGAGGTTTTTCAATTAATGATTTATCTGGCGATCTTGCTTGGGTAAAATACAAAAACCAGACGTATGCTGTGAAGGTCGGTAGTCAACTTGGCGGAGTCACCATTACGGGTATCGATACTGAAAATAGAATCGTTACTACAAGTAAAGGCCTTATCCGCTAAACAGGACCCAAAAAGGCGAAACTATGGATTTAGAATCGGTATTAATTCAGGTTGCTAACGGTGGTCAGGAACCGCTGACAAGGCTAATCATAGGTGTCGCTGCAGTCGTTGGGATCATTGGTGTTATTGGATATCTGATGAGCCTGCGGAAGCAGGCCAGGCATTCAACAAAAGGTGTGGAAGTTGGCAGAATTTTTGCCGGTATCATCTTCTGTGTATGCCTCATCACGTTGAAGGCACAGATGAACTCAGGCGGTGCCACTTTAGGATTTGGCGATGTTAGCTTCGGACCCGTCAGTTATGCGAGCGAATCTACGTTTGGCATGGGAGCCGCAGCAGTCAACGCAGTGCTGGGGATTGTTAGAATTCTCGGCGCATACTTTTTTTACAGGGGGATAAAGGGGTTGAAAGACTCTTACCTTGAGGGCCATACGGAGCTGTCAGCTTCGGGTACGAGAGGGGCATCCATTGTGAAAATTGTATGTGGACTACTTCTGATGTTCGATACACAAACGCTCGATGCGTTGCAGAGCACATTAAACATTCACTGGTAATCAAAAAGGATACTTTATGAAAATTGTTAAACTTATCAAAGACAAGGCATTATCTGCATCCATCGCAGCGTATCAGCTGCGCGGAACGGTGGCAAAATCGTTAGTGGTATTGCCGCTGGCATTACTGAGCAAAGAGGCTGCGGCTGAAACGACTGTCTGGGAGAAAATCAATACCTTCACGGAAGGTCTTGCCAGTACCCAGCCTGGTCTGATTACCGGCGGTAAAGTCATTGGTGTTGTGTTCTTTATTGTCGGGCTTGTTTCTCTTTTCCTTAAAAACAAACGCGGGAAAGATATCAGTGGCAGCTTCATCTTCTGGTCAATGGTTGTTGGTGCCTGCCTGGTCGGCCTGACCGCATGGATCTCTTCTGTTGGTTCAACTGTTGGCGTTGACGCAACCCTGTAATGTCCCTTCGGCCCCGCCTTGCGGGGCCAATATCGGAGTTCCCTCATGAAAGATTTTAAGCTCACCAGGAATGAACAACCTGCCAGATGCCATGTGTGCGGGATAAAGAGCAAAGATGTTTTCTCCCTCGCAGAAGATGGACAGAAAGAGAGAATGCTTTGCTCTGTATGCCTGTCGCTCGAACATCCGGAGAAAATGAAACTAGAGACTCAAACCGGACTTCTGCTGAAGAGAAATACAAACCGAAAACTCTACAGCCTGCTGTTTCGTTCAATTGCAAAGGCGGAAAAGTCAACGGACGATTCTTACCGTGAAAAGGCGCAGAAACTTAAACAGATATTGCTCAGCACAACTGACGTAGTTCTAAACGAAACCGGCAGTGATGATGGATACGATTTACTGCACCTGATAAAAAAACACCATCAGTTACTTCCCATGAATTTTGACGATGAGTTTGTCGCTTCTGTTGCAGAGTCAGACGAATTGCCGGATGTAAGTGACTGGAATGAAATTTACAAGGGTAAGAGAGGTTTTAAATGATTTCTTTCTTTGAGGATGTGATCGAAGGTATCTCACGCAATCTGACATCAAATGACTCGTTAAAATACTGTGATTTGACAACGGTTGTAGGGCTTACGTCGCAGGATCGCATTGAGCATCCTGAAATCAGGGCTCCGTACATTCTGACCACTAAGAACAACGATTTTCTTACCGTTATTGAGGTTCAGGGCGCTAAATCATCGTTTGACGAGAAGTCGTTTAATGACTTCATCATGCACCTTTCAAACTCCTTGTCGAATTCCTTTATTAACAGCGGCCATAAGTTGTCTGTGGTGTTCGAACGCGACTTTACCAAGAACCAGGAAGAGCTGAATAATGTTTATAAACCGCAGGTAGCAGCAATAGAGCGTCTGCAGATAGACATTAAAGACCTGATCGCCGATGACGCAAAAAAAATCGCCGCTCATTACAGCCGTGAACGCGCTTACATCGTGCTGTATACCTCGAAGGGGATGATTGCGAAGGATGAACTTAAAAACGAACAGGCAAAAGCTGCCGGCGTACTGAAGGATATCCCGCAGACGCGCTTCAGTCAGAACCCAATCGAATTTCAGCTTGAAGGTTTGAAGATCACGCATGACGCGATGCTGTGGCGCCTGATTGGTATGCTTCAGGGGGATGATGAATCGGGAATGGGGCTTCTGGTTGATGTCCTTGATGTCAAACACGCTGGCGCAATGATGCGTCAGATGCTGTTCCGGAATTCAACATCAGAAAACTGGTACCCTCGCACGCCGTTTGACCAAAATCTGCGAATTTATGGCGCCCCACGGAAAGACAATATCGACTCCGTGCTGCCGCCGCGGCTGAATATCCAGATCATGGAAGGGGAACTGGAAGAAGATGGTGGCTTGATTTACTGTGATGGTAAGTATTACGGCTCTGTTGCCCTTGAGTTACCACCACTTCACCCTGTCAAATTTAAGCAGTTATTCAACGCGATTAACCGGAAAATCCCGTACCGGATAAAATATGACTTTATAGGCGGGGGCAAAAAAGCACTGTTCTGGCCATCAGTAATCATATCTTTCCTTCGTTTCATTCCCTCACTCGGTAATATCGCGCGTGATATGGATTATGTCCGGGCCCAGAGCGAAACCGATCCAACGGCTATCATGGCCATCAACTTTGCCACCTGGGGCGACACTAAGGATGAAGCCAAACGCAACCTGGCGGCTTTAACTAAGGCGATTGAAGGCTGGGGTGTATCAGGTGTGTCCAAGACATATGGCAATCCAGGTAGCGCACTGATTGCATCCGTTCCGGGGCTGACCACGGCCACACCTGGCTCATTGCATTATCCGCCGTTGAGTGAAGGCTTGCGGATGTTACCTTTTGAACGTCCGGCCAGTCCCTGGCATGGTAAAGGCAATATCAACTTCATCACTCTCGATGGCAAGCTGTTCCCCTATCAAATCGCCAGTCCCCTGCAGGAGAAATTTACCGATGTCATCACCGGTGTTCCAGGTTCCGGTAAAAGCGTGCTGGCCAACCGCCTTAACCTGAGTTCGATTTACCGGGCTGATAAAAAACTGCCTTATCTGACCATCATTGATAAGGGCTACAGTGCAAAAGGTATCGCCGATCTGATTAGCGCTGAGCTGCCGGCAGAGAAACGTCACCAGATTGCCAGTATCACCCTGAACAATGACGAATCGCACTGTATTAACATCTGCGATACGCAGTTAGGTTCAAGGTATCTGACGCAGTTTGAGGAAGTATTCTTAAAGCAGATGCTTAACGCATTCTGTATTGATCCGGCAATTGGCCAGCCGCCAGATGCAATGAGCGTTGGGCAAATCGTCAGTAAGGTTGTATCAAACGTATACAAAGCAAAAGCGCATTCAAGTGCTAACTTGTTTAAGTATAACGACCCGGTGATTAATGAAGCTCTGAAAGAATCAGGTCTGGATAAAGAGCTTGGTGAAGACTGGTTTGAAAGAGCTACATGGTGGGAAGTCGTTGATAAGCTGTTTGCCAAAAAATATCTTCATGCTGCGACGGTTGCTCAGCGTTATGCTGTGCCAACCATTCACGATTTTATTGCTGAACTACAAACTGAATCATTTAAAAACCAATACGCTGACGTAAAAGTTAATGGGAGTGAGCCTGTAGTAGGCTTCGTTGCACGTTGTTTCCAGGCTGCTGCAGCTGAGTATGCCATTTTCTCAGGGATCACGGTTTACGATTTCAGCCCGGAGACTCGCATTGCGATCCTGGATATGCAAAACGTCCTCGGTGACAGAACGACACCTGCAGGTAAGCTCAAGTCCGGCATTATGTATCTTTTTGCGCGCCAGATGGCTGTGCGTAACTACTACCTTCCTCAGTCCGCAGAAACCTTCATTCCTGCTTTACCGGAGCAGTACAGGGCATATCACCAGGCGCGCATCAGGGAGCTTTCAGAAGAGGTTAAACATACCTTTTATGATGAGTGTCATAACTTTGCCGGCATCGACTTTATTCAAAATGCGCTGAACACCGCTGACCTTGAAGATCGTAAATTCAACGTCCGTACTGCCTTCTCGTCTCAGTATCTGAGCCATATGCCTTCGAGTGTGCTTAAAACCATGAACAGCCTGTTTATGATGCGCCTGACGGAAGGGGATGAAGAGTATCTGAAGCAATTAGAGATCAACATCCCGGCCGATATCCTGCGTCGTTTCAGACAGCTTCCGCAAGGGGTTTATCCGGACGGAAGTGGTACTGCATTCCTCGGTATTTTTAAAACAAAACGTGGTCTTATTTGCCACATTCTGAAAAACACATTAGGACCAAAACTGCTTTGGGCTTTGAACTCATCTGCAAAAGACAGAGCGCTCAGAGATGTGCTTTATGAAGAGCTGGGAACGAAAAAAGCAAGGGAAGAATTAGCAAATAGATTCCCTATGGGAAGTGCATCAAGTATCATTGATGAAATGGTGGTCAATCAGGGTGGTGAGCGTGATTCTGAAGAAGAATCACAAACTATGGCGATGAAGCTCGCTAAAGAAATCATTTCTGATGTGAGAAGGGGATTCAGATGATAAAAATCGGAAACGCAAAACGGTCAGTGATGGCCGTTTCAATTCTGGCCTTCAGCGTACAGTCAGCATTTGCCTATACGGTCAACGTTAACAGCAGCATTCCCATCTCAACGCAGGTTATGCCGGCGTTGAGCACAGCTAATGGCCTGTTAGGTAACATCCAGGCCACGCTGATTAACATTGGTACGGCAATCAGCCAGCAGGGCGATCGCCAGGCAGCATTAATGCAGCAGGTGGCCGAAACTAACCGACAGTTCGAAGTCGAGCAAAAACGTAATGACCGGCTGCTGCAGGCACAGGATAAGTACCGTGTTCCGGATGATATTTGTGCGCAGTCTATTGGCGGTGGCGCCGCGGGGGTATCCTCAGCGGCCGCTGGCGGTCAGCGAACGCTGGGAAGCGCCAGTTCTGCGAAAGATGTTAAGGCTATTTTTGAAGTGCCGGCACGCGCAACCGACGTGGATGCATCTTCAACGGCCGAAGTTCACAGCCAGTACTGCGACAGTTCGGATTATGCTGCATTTGGCGGGACTTCATTCTGCCCAAGTGTATCTGACATGCCACGGGCAGATACGTCGCTGAGCTCGTTGCTTTATGGCGCCGGCAAAGAAGGCAAGGCACCTGATCTGACGTTTACAGATGAGCAGACAGATGCGGCGCTGCGCTATATGAAAAATACCGCGTTGCGCAGTGCTGGTCGTCAGCTGAGTCGTGGGGAAGTTAAAGGCGCCAGCGGGCGAATTTACCTGGGCATGATTCAGCAATACCAGGCGCTCACCGACGCGGCCGCACAACCTCAGATGGAAATGATCGCCAACTCCAAACCGAACCCGGCCACTGATGCCGCGCTTGCAGATGCACGCAAAGTGCCGGAAGTCGAATCCTATTTCCAGGCGACGGCCAGTAACAGGGCGAAACAGCTTAACCGTATGTCTGCCAGAGAGTTTGAGGAATTCGAAGTAGGTCGCCGTTACAGCAACCCTGCTTACCAGGCGACGTTGACCAACAAGAACACCGAAGATTTGATGCGTGAGCAAATCAATATCGCCAACCTGAACAACTGGTTAGTGCTGAAAACCAAACAGCAGCTGGAGAAACAAAATGTACTGCTTGGCCAGATCCTGGCGAACGACGCATATCAAACATACAAACCGATGCTGGCAGCACAGCTGGAGAGTGTGAACGCGGGAGTATCCAGAAAATGACAGACGAAAATAAAACAGGGGAAGAAGTTACAAAATCCCCCGGCCGCATGAAAAAAGCGGTTTATCATATTACCGGAATTAGTGATATTCAGTTTATGTGGAAATCACTAAGGGAATCTATCAGCCTGCTCAATGAGCGGGCTTCTTTCGTTAAGAAGCAAATCAAAAATTTGGAAGCTCCGGACGAAAAATCAGCTTCGAATCAGTCGTTTGAGGATGTTGTTAAAAAGAGTTCTATCCCCTTAGAACAGCATCTAGCTAAAGCCGGTAAGTATAAGAAATATTGGTTATGTTGCTTCTTTATAGCTGTTTTTGTTGCCCTGTTTTTAATCGCTGGCTGTGTAAAATTGATTGTTAATACTGAATACAATGTAAGCCTTCTGAAGGTGACATTAACACTTGGTTTAATGTTTGCTGTTTGTATCTACTCGTTCGTAAAAGCAATGACTTATGAATTTTTAGGTTGGCAATTACGGAATGAGGCCCATTCTGAAGAAGAATTCGGTACATTGAGACATTTTATTAACGATAACGGTGTGCGCAATACATTTAATTTTGAACAAGCTGGCCAGATTCGGGGGGCGCATGAATAAGTCAAGAAACTCATTGGTCGCATTGTTGCCGCTATCGCTTTTCATTACCCCGGCATATTCTGCAGATCTGGGAATTGATAGTATTACAGAGGCTGCTAAACGGTCTGGTGATTTGTCACGTCAGATGCTGCATACCGTTTTTGGTGAAGTGGTAAATAATCCTTTCAGTCCGTCAGGTGATGGGTTGTTAAATAACGTATTTTTCACAGTGAATGAGGTTATCGCCATATTAGCACTGATTTATATGGCGATAATCAGTATTAAAAAACTACATCAGGCAGGACAACTTGGGAAGTTTATAGAGGGTGATGGGAATAATGCCTTCAATTTTGTTAAAACAACATTCGGCTGGCTCCTTTTGGTTCCAACTGTTGTTGGATGGTCCGTTGCACAACTGCTCTTCCTGTGGTGTGGGTCCATCATAGGTGTAGGTTCTGCCAATGTTATTGCAGATAAAACAGCGTCGGAACTAGCGAGTGGCAAAGCTGTTTATATAACGCCAGTTATGCCAGAAATGGCTTCTGTGGCTAAAGGAATGTTCGAAATGAACTTGTGCGCTCTTGGTGTCAATCAAGGGTTAGCTCAGATGGAGGCTTCAGGCCAACATTATGAAAGTAATAGCCAGATGAAGTTTAATACTGGTGATTCTAGTTACTCAATTTCAGTTGACAATGGTTCTGCTGTTTGTGGGACTGTTAAATTACCACAAAAACCTACAGGTTGGACTTCGGTATTCTCCAGTGGTTACGCTGATTCTGTTTATGCAGTTCAACAGCAGGCTACAGACTCGCTTTGGAGTAAGATGAAGAATACAGCAGAGCAATTTAACTCTGCTTATATGTCTAAAATGCGTTCCGGAGATGGGCAGCTGCCTGACGTTGAAACTGCAATTCAGACAGCAGCAAGAGATTACCAACAACAAGTACAGCAAGCTGCAGACAATGCTGCCGGAAGTAATGATATGCTCCAGAAAATGGAGTCGGATATAAAGGAAAAAGGCTGGCTATATCTTGGTATTTATTATCATACCCTGGCAACTGCTAACACTGAGCTGAAGGACGTTGCTAATCTGAAACCTATTGTATCAGGGATAAGTGGTGATGGTGATGTAGGTTCTACGGACTATTATAAAGGTCTGTTCCAGGCATATCATTCACAACTGAAAAACAGTACCTACACTCCCCCTTTAGGTACTGCTGATAATGCTTTAGCTCAGAATATTGACAATAAAGGCATCGAAGAAGCGGCAAAAAGTGGTGATGCAGATTCGTTGATTACCAAAATTTTCAACTTTAATGTTACTTCATGGCTTGCCACTAGAAACTACGGCACTGGCGATGGATACAGCGATGTAACGAATCCCTTGTTGAAAATGAAAGCCATTGGTGATTACACGATGTTTACTGCTGAGAGTGGTCTAGCTGCTTGGGGAGCTGTTAATGTCGCAATGAGTGTTGCAGATGGTAATAACGCTGCTGGTATGGGGGCGGGATTACTTAATTTCTTCACTTCAGGTAAGGATATTATTAAGGGTGTAATTAAAACTGCGGCTCCGATCGTATACATGATTTTAGTCGCTCTGTTCTGTATAGGGTTAACGCTTTCAATTTGGCTTCCATTTGTGCCATTTATCTATTGGTTTGTCGCAATGGCGGATTGGTTAGTTACTTTGCTGACTGGTATCGTTGCATCTTCATTGTGGGCCGCTACCCATATTAACATTGGCCAAACTAATGAGGACCGGTCAACGTATGGATATATTTTCCTGATAGATGTGATGATTCGACCACTGTTGATGGTAATGGGGTTCATTTTTGCATCATTGGCCATTGTGGCTCTTGGCACCGCGCTTAACTATATTTTCAAAACAGCAATGGAAAATGTACAGGCAGATTCAACAACTGGCCTTTGGTCAATGATAGGTATCCTTTTTGTCTATGCAAGGATGTGTACAGGTATGGTTGCTAGGGTATTTGCATTACCTGCAAGGATGCCTAACTACGTCATCAGCTGGATTGGTAACAAGCATAACGATTCAATTCTTGGTGATATGCAGAATCATGTTCACGACCTGTTTGCTGCATTTGGTCGTGGAGCTAAAAATACAGGTGGACGTCCTTCTGGGCCGAAGAACTTCAACCCAACCAATACGGTTGATAAAGACAAAGATGGTATAGCGGGGGCGTGATATGAAAGGATATTCGTATACTGTTGTCGATAACAACATGGCTAAATCAAAAGGTGTTGGCTACTATCTGTCACGCCTGTCTGTAGCCATAAGTATAGTTATTTTAACAATAAGTCTTCCGTTGACTGTATATTCTGGCTTTCTTACTTTAGGTGGAAGCCTGGCATTGGCGTGGTTTGTTGCTCTACTTGTTTTCGATGCCATGCTGATCACATATGTTGTACGCCAGGTAAAAAGTAAGGGAGTCAAAAAGGTCGTTGCAGGCATGAGAGTTTATGGATGCTTTAATCCATCGGCTAAAGAGGAACAATACATGCCGGCTCAGAAAACATATTTTGGTATAGACATGGACTCTGGTGTTGTTGGGATTGCTGCCCTTTATGTTGTACAGGCCTCTATTAAGCAAAAGAGAATTTTGTTTGAGGCTGAGACAATTGAGTCTTGGGAGTATACTGATAGTAAACTTGTCGTGAATCTTCGGAACCGACATGTACCTACTGTTGAAATAATCTTGCTCAATGCCGGCCTAGCATATCGCCAGCTGGAAATGTTAACCAGGATGCATGAGCAACATAAAAAATACAGGGGTGAAAAATATCTCCAGTGGCGAAAGACTATGCTTGATGAAGGTTGGATGCTACCACGAACGTATTGATGTTTACTTCCAAACCGCCTGAAAAGGCGGTTTTTTCATGTATACTCAGGTGGTTATAGTCGTATGCTGTGGGAGGAAGTAGTGAACAGAGTTACTGAGCGCCAGGAACAGAAGAGTAACCCGGAGTTCCAGAGAGAGTACCGGAACCGTATCCGGGAAACACACGACCAGTTAAACCTTTATCTCCCCAAAGATGCAAAAAGAATGTTGATAGAGATCACAAAAGTTAAAAAACTCACTCAGGCTGAAGTTATTGAATTTCTTGTAAAAAGTTATTATGACGGCTTAAAATTTGACGATTCTGAAGAGTGATCTTACTATGTAAAGGCGGGATCGCAGGTATTGCCCCGCTAAGAAACGCATGATATGTTAAGCGGCGTTTACATAACCTTACGGGGTTATTACAGAATTTAGCACGGGAAGAGCGGCCCGGAGATGTACCGCTTAGGAGTGGCAGGAGCCACAAAAAGTAAAACCCCCTGATCCTGACAGGTACTTTGGCCGGTCTCTTTCAGGAATCAGGGGGTGCAAACTGCCCACTGGCAGAAAGGATTATAGCAAATGCGTACCCTATTGCAATACAGCCCGGCCAATATGTGCAGGGGCTGGTGAATCAAAAGAATCCATACCTACAGCTTTCTGACATTGAGTCAGTAGAAGGTCTTTCGCCGGAGTTCATCTCCTGGCTTGAAAGCCAGTCCCCTAAAGAATCGCCCCTGCAGCTGCTTCTCGATGAAGGCACCAAGCCCGTGCGCAAAACCCGCCGTCGTCGCGGTACGCACTCAACGGCGTGTCTCTGCCCGGAACCCAGCTGGTACCGACCGGACAATTTCAAAAAGCTCCCTGGCCAGCTTGGCCATGCCTACAACCGCCTTGTTCGCCGCGATCGCAAAACCGGCGCGTTAAGTCTGCGTATGCGGATCAGCCGCCACCCGTACTTCGTGCAGCTGCGCGAGCAGGCTGGCCGGAAGCGCGACTTCCGCCCGGAGCGGGAGAAATTACTCGATGCGATTGTGCCGCTCCTGGTCAGCACCGTTGACCGGGCTACCCATATCGACACTATCAACCTCAGTAAAATGGCGTGGCAGCTCAGCGAAAAGGACAGCGAAGGGAACGTGATCCGGAAAGTGACGGTACCGCGGGTTTGCCGGCTGCTGCAGCACATGATGGAATTCGGGTTACTGGCGCTGCCTGAAGGCGTCACATGGGACCCGTTTAACCGCAAGTGGTTCCCCAAGCATGTCGTGCTGACGGAACGCCTCTGGAAGATGATCGGTGTTGATCTCGATAAGCTGTATGCGGAGCAGGCCGAACAGGTGGCCGCTGAAGCTGCAGGCTGGATAACCCGTGATGAACATGGCCAGGCGGAAGAAATCTCTGTTAAAGCCGCGCGCCGGCGCTGGTATGAAAAAATGATGCACGCCACGCTGGTTCGCCGGCGTGAAGCCGCCCTGAAGGGTAAGCGCGAGAAGAAGCTGAAAGCGCTGGCAGAACAGCCCTATGACGACCGGGCTTACGCCATGTCCGTTCATCTGATACGGACGCTGCCGAAAGACGAACTGCACGCGCTGTCGCCTGAGCAGTTTACCCAGCGAGTACGCAGCCACCTGTATCAGCTCGATCTGGGGCTGGAGAGGGAATCCGGTCCCCCTGATTATCACTGATTTTCTCCCCCTGTAATTCTCTTACCGCCGCCTGGCGGTTTTCGTGCTGGCCAGCCGGCGCGACCTGCTCAAATTTCCTCCAGTTTTAACGTGTGGCCATCGTGATTTTTTGACGTTCTGGCGCCGCCGGTGGATAACCGGCAGCGAAATCACCACTATCCACAGTTATCCGCAAAGGAGGAAATAAAGTCACCTGCAATCGTGGTCAAAACAAGCTGCAATACACTCTTAACTTCTTTAAAAAGATGTTTATTCAATAAAGAGATCACTGTTATTCAGGCTCAATTTTCTGTGGATTATGGGAATATGCCTGGCCTTTCAGCGCCGCTACGCGGCACGACGGCCAGAATGGTCGCTATGCTCCCAGGTTAGCACCCGGCAAATGCCGGGCAGGGTGGCCAGCAGAAACCTCCAGTGCGGATTCTTCTTTGCCCCACCGTGCTTTTCCCCGCCGAGCCAACGGCTCGGCAGAAAAAAGCATGATGGATGATGTAACTAAGAACACCCCCGTAAGACGGCAGGGCTGCGACACGCACCCCTGACGTCAACGCTACTACCCACGCGCCCGGTGTGCCGCAAACGTCACACCGCCCGCTCGCAGTAGCCTGGGGGTAATGTGGCCACAGCGTCACCTGCAAGGCAGTCTGGCAGGAAAATCGCCTGCCATATCGTGCAATGCCTTTCAGGCAATCAACGCCAGTGTCAGCTGTCAGTTTTAAAATTAACAGGGAAAAGAGGATCGATTTAGCCGCGGTTATCCACGTCAGCCGCTCGCAGGCGCGTTAAACAGAGTGAAGCCAGGGGAATGTTGCTCTTTTTGCAGTGAAGGCCACAGAGAGCGTTTTAGGCGCTTATTTGAGGAAATACGATTTCTGCCAGAAGGGAGGCACAAAAAAACCCGACTGGTGAGATCGGGTTTTCATGTTTTGCCCCGGATGGAGGCGGGAACACCTAAACAATTGACGGTTAAATATTACGCCATGAGTGCAGTAAATGCAAACCACCCTGAATAGGGTATACTACGCGGGTCAATCTGTTGACGTTCTTCTCCAGCCCCCGCTTACGCGGCGTGAACGGTTTAAAGCCCTGGTTGAAAAACAGGTGGTGCTGTTTCAATGCCCTGGCTGGAGTGGGAACATCTAAACAATTGACGTGAGGTAGCCGCTGTGACAGGCAATGTAAGGGCGATCAGCGGTGTTCCTGCTCTGTATGGAGCAAACGGATGATTAACTTGTTAATCGTCGTTCTGCGGGCAGTTGTTGCAGTGTCTAACGCTGTGATAGCGGTCCTGGAGCTGATCCGGCAGTATTTTGACTGACCGGAAACGTAACTAAAGGCGGGGGGACCACTCCCCGCCTTTTAGGGGTCTGACGCTCAGTGGAACGAAAACTCACGTTAAGCAACGTTTTCTGCCTCTGACGCCTCTTTTAATGGTCTCAGATGACCTTTGGTCACCAGTTCTGCCAGCGTGAAGGAATAATGGCCGAGCATATTGATATGTCCGTGGCAAAGCGGGGAGAGGCGTGCGATATCTTCATCATTCAGTGTTTCACCCTGCGCCCGGAGATGATCCAGAGCTGCCTGCATATAAATAGTGTTCCATAACACGACGGCGTTAGTGACCAGCCCCAGAGCTCCCAACTGATCTTCCTGACCGTCGGTATATCGTTTTCTTATCTCACCTTTTTGACCGTGACAGATGGCTCTGGCAACTGCATGACGGCTTTCTCCCCGATTAAGCTGGGTCAGAATGCGCCGGCGGTAATCTTCATCATCAATATAATTAAGCAGATACAGCGTTTTGTTGATGCGCCCCACTTCAATGATTGCCTGAGTCAGTCCGGAGGGACGTTCACTTTTCAGCAATGAACGGACCAGCACTGAGGCCTGTACTTTGCCCAGCTTCAGGGAGCCTGCGGTCCGGATCATTTCGTCCCACTGAAGGACTATTTTTCGGGGATCTGATTGCCCTCTGGCAATATCATTCAGCACGCCATAGTCGGCATCATGGTCCATTCGCCAGAAAACCGAAGCACCGGCATCAGCCAGGCGTGGAGAAAACTGGTATCCCAGCAGCCAGAAAAGGCCAAAGACAAGATCGCTGGCACCTGCCGTATCGGTCATAATTTCGGTTGGATTCAGCCCGGTCTCCTGTTCCAGAAGGCCTTCCAGCACAAAGATAGAGTCCCTCAGCGTCCCCGGTATAACGATGCCATGAAAGCCGGAATACTGATCGGACACAAAGTTGTACCAGGTGATCCCTCTGTTATTACCAAAGTATTTGCGGTTCGGTCCGGCATTGATTGTTCTGACTGGCGTAACAAAGCGCATTCCATCTGCAGATGCCACTTCTCCTCCACCCCATATCTGTGCCAGTGGCAGCGTTGCCTGAAAATCAACCAGTCTGGCATTAGCGCTGGTGATAGTTTCAGCCCGCAGATAGTTCGCTTTTGTCCAGTTCAGCCGGTGTCGGGTCAGTGCAGGAACATTTGATCTGATCAGTGGTTCCAGACCGATATTGCAGGCTTCAGCCATCAGCACGGCGCTGATGCTGACGGGCAGATCATCAACTCTGGCACTGGCTTCACTGGCATGGAAAAACTCATCAGCAAATCCGGTATGGGCGTTAATTTCGAGCAGCAACTCCGTTAAATCCACCGGAGGGAGCAGATCACTGATCATTTTGCTCAGTCGTTTCAGACTGTCCGGCTCATCAAGACTGGCGAGGGGAGAAATTGTCAACCGGGGCTTCGGGCCAGAAACATCGAGTTCGACAGCCTCATTTTCGCCAAGACGTGCAGCAACCTGTCTGTAACGACTATCAAGCTGATGGCCCAGAGATTTTATTGCTTCCTGCGGGTCTGTCGGGTGCCCCAAAGAACGATAAACCTTAATCCGATTTGCCTGCCAGTCAGCACCCTGTAGTAATCTTGCACGAGGATCTCCCCACCGGTTACTGCCGGTAACGTAGACATCCCTCCGTCTCAGACTATCCTGCAGTTTACTGAGAAAGCAGAGCGTGTATCCCCTTCGGGTGATATGTTTTTCCTTGTTAATCACCAGCCGTTTCCATGACTGACTGATGATTTCCGTTGGTGCGTCGTCAAAAAACTGCCGCCGTGAGCTGAACTCCCGGCTGAGGTAGTCACAGGCATTCAGAGTGGTAACCCCGGCAGGTGCGGATGAAAATTTAACGGTATTCAGCAGATGGGGCAGGAAACGACGAACGCGCCCGTACTGCTCCACCATTTCGTCATGAAAATTATCGTCTGAGGGCCGGGCAATTTCACGGACAAGCGTGATGATTTCAGCCAGCTTTTGCCTAGGGATGTAGCTGAACACCTCAGCACGAATCGATTCGTCCGGTGTTTCTTCTTTCAGCAAGTACGAACATGCGCTGGCGAGCGCCAATGCAGATTTATCCAGATCCTTCAGCGAGCGGAGCCGTTTTTTCTGCCCAATCTTTCTGGCGTCACGGATGATAACGGCCAGCATGGCGTCCAGAACGTCCAGTGCATCATCCAGCGCCAGCGTTTCCCATGCAAGGACAAAGGCAACCAGAACCGCCATCCTTTTCTGCGGTGACATCCTGGCAATATTGAACACCGAAGTCATACCAGCATAACGTGCGAGATTTTTCAGGCGCACAGCCGGGAGTGTACTCAGGTTTTCAGCATGCAGGCCAAAATCGTTCAGAGTTTTCCAGCGTTCAATTGCTTCATTAAACGCCGGACCACTGAGGGGTCGGTTCCGGCTGAGGGCGAAATGACACCCTAAGCTTTCGGTTCCTTGGGCCAAAGATATTCGCCAGTCAGTAGAATGTGCGCCCAGCCCAATGGGGATATGTGGGGAAGAAATTCAGGGGGAACATCCAACCCTTCGTTCCGCCGCTCCGTGACGGCATGACCAAGATGGACGGTATTCCAGTAAATGATCACCGCAGTCAATAAATTGAGCCCAGCGATTCGGTAGTGCTGCCCCTCTGTCGTGCGATCGCGAATTTCCCCCTGCCTCCCGATACGGAGCGCATTTTTGAGCGCATGGTGGGCCTCTCCCTTGTTAAGACCGATCTGAGCACGCCGCTGCATGTCCGTATCCAGGATCCACTCAATAATGAAAAGGGTCCGTTCAATACGACCAACTTCACGAAGCGCAACTGCAAGGTTGTTTTGTCGTGGGTAAGAAGCGAGCTTGCGCAGGAGTTGGCTGGGCCTGATTTTGCCAGCGGTCATCGTCGCGGCACAACGGAAAATATCAGGCCAGTTCGCAACGATAAGATCCTCCCGGGCTTTTCCACCTACCAACTTGCGTAACTCCCTGGGGGTCGTATCGGGATTAAATACGTACAACCGCTTCGATGGCAGATCCCTGATTCGCAGAACGAGATTGTAGCCGAGCAGGCTACTGGCTCCGAACAAATGGTCGGTGAATCCTGCTGTATCGGCATACTGTTCGCGAACATGGCGACCGACCTCGTTCATCAGTAGTCCATCGAGAATATACGGTGCCTCGCTCACGGTCGCCGGGATCGACTGACAAGCGAATGGCGCGAACTGGTCGCTTACGTGAGTATACGCTTTGAGGCCGGGAACAGAACCATATTTGGCATTGACCATGTTCATGGCTTCGCCATGCCGCGCTGTCGGGAAAAACTGACCATCGCTCGATGCTGACGTGCCCATCCCCCAGACGCGTGACATCGGCAGTTTACCCTGCGCGGCCACCACAATTGCCAATGCCTGGTTCATGGCTTCGCTTTCAACATGCCAGCGGGCAAGGCGTGAGAGCTGCCAGTAATCATGCGTGTTTGTAGCTTCCGCCATCTTACGCAGGCCCAGATTGAGCCCTTCAGCGAGCAGGACGTTGAGCAGACCGATCCGGTCGCGACATGGAGCCCCGGTTCTCAGATGGGTAAACGCATCTGTGAAACCAAGGGCTGCATCAACTTCAAGCAGCATGTCGGTAATCCGAACGGACGGCATTCGGCGATACAGATCCAGTATGAGTGCCTCGGCACCATCCGGCACGTCTGCTGTCAACCTGTCGATCCGCAACGTTCCATCTTCTATGCTACCGTGCGGAATAGTGCCGTTACGGGCAGCCCGGGCCAGCCGCTTAAGAGCGATCGTGAGTCGCGCCTTTCTGTCTGCCAGCCAATCCTGTGGGTTGGAAGGCACGGCCAGTTTTGCATTTTCCTGCGCCGCGATCATCGGCACCAGTACCTGCTTGAGGTCACCATAGCGGCGCGAATGAGCGAGCCAGACATCTCCGGAACGAAAAGCATCCCGGAGGTGAAAGAGTACCGCCACTTCCCAAAGACGGGTATCTCCTTTTTCCTGAGCTCGTAAATGACGGTTCCATTTGGAGCTGGGCCGCAGGAAACGCCTTTCTGGCGATGCAACACCTTTCATCTCTCCGATCGACAAAGCTGCTGCTACCAATGGTCCGGCGACCGGCGCGGCTTCGAGCTTCAGACAGCGCAACATGCGGGGCGCATAACGACGAAAGCGATGGTATCCCTGCCCGACATATGCAAGAGGCTCATCGGCTAGCGTGTTGCTGAGTTGAGTCCCTGTCGCTACCAGTTGAGCGAGCCGGTCCCATGCAACCGAACTGGCGACAGCCATCTCCAGCGGGGTTCCGTCACTGCGGGCCTCAAGCAACGAAGCTCCCAGCGCGGTGAAGGTACGGATCGTATCCGTGAGTGTGGCTTTAGAGCCGGAAATTGTTTCGTCATGCTGGCGCTTCGCTTCCCGCCAGGTTTTTCCTACGATCCTGTCATGGGTTTCGACTATGGCATCAGCAATCGCCGCTTCCCACTCCACAACACAGACGGCAAGGATCGCCCAGCGGCGGTCCGGGCACTGTTGCAAAGTTAGCGATGAGGCAGCCTTTTGTCTTATTCAAAGGCCTTACATTTCAAAAACTCTGCTTACCAGGCGCATTTCGCCCAGGGGATCACCATAATAAAATGCTGAGGCCTGGCCTTTGCGTAGTGCACGCATCACCTCAATACCTTTGATGGTGGCGTAAGCCGTCTTCATGGATTTAAATCCCAGCGTGGCGCCGATTATCCGTTTCAGTTTGCCATGATCGCATTCAATCACGTTGTTCCGGTACTTAATCTGTCGGTGTTCAACGTCAGACGGGCACCGGCCTTCGCGTTTGAGCAGAGCAAGCGCGCGACCATAGGCGGGCGCTTTATCCGTGTTGATGAATCGCGGGATCTGCCACTTCTTCACGTTGTTGAGGATTTTACCCAGAAACCGGTATGCAGCTTTGCTGTTACGACGGGAGGAGAGATAAAAATCGACAGTGCGGCCCCGGCTGTCGACGGCCCGGTACAGATACGCCCAGCGGCCATTGACCTTCACGTAGGTTTCATCCATGTGCCACGGGCAAAGATCGGAAGGGTTACGCCAGTACCAGCGCAGCCGTTTTTCCATTTCAGGCGCATAACGCTGAACCCAGCGGTAAATCGTGGAGTGATCGACATTCACTCCGCGTTCAGCCAGCATCTCCTGCAGCTCACGGTAACTGATGCCGTATTTGCAGTACCAGCGTACGGCCCACAGAATGATGTCACGCTGAAAATGCCGGCCTTTGAATGGGTTCATGTGCAGCTCCATCAGCAAAAGGGGATGATAAGTTTATCACCACCGACTATTTGCAACAGTGCCCTTTCTCTTGCTGCTGCTGGAATTCACGCAGATCCAGCGTTAGCTATTGGCGTTACATAAGCACTTACCCAATAGTGGTCGCCATTTTTACAGCGATTTTTTACTAGCCCCATCCATGAGCGGCCAGATTTTAATGTACTCCACATATGCTCAAATGCAGCAGGCGGCATATCTGGGTGTCTTACGATGTTGTGAGGCTGGCCTAATAGTTCTTCCTCAGTGAAACCACTGATTTTAATGAAGTCAGGATTAACGTACGTGATATGGCTTTGAGGGGAGGTAGTCGAAAGAATATTGGCATCTTTTGGGAGTTCTAAGTTTCGACCCGTCACTGGTAAATTCTGGCGCATAAGAACCTCAAGGGTTGGCTGTTTTATTTTATTGTTTTCGGCATTAAGCCCAATTTCTGGCACTGTTGCAAATAGTCGGTGGTGATAAACTTATCATCCCCTTTTGCTGATGGAGCTGCACATGAACCCATTCAAAGGCCGGCATTTTCAGCGTGACATCATTCTGTGGGCCGTACGCTGGTACTGCAAATACGGCATCAGTTACCGTGAGCTGCAGGAGATGCTGGCTGAACGCGGAGTGAATGTCGATCACTCCACGATTTACCGCTGGGTTCAGCGTTATGCGCCTGAAATGGAAAAACGGCTGCGCTGGTACTGGCGTAACCCTTCCGATCTTTGCCCGTGGCACATGGATGAAACCTACGTGAAGGTCAATGGCCGCTGGGCGTATCTGTACCGGGCCGTCGACAGCCGGGGCCGCACTGTCGATTTTTATCTCTCCTCCCGTCGTAACAGCAAAGCTGCATACCGGTTTCTGGGTAAAATCCTCAACAACGTGAAGAAGTGGCAGATCCCGCGATTCATCAACACGGATAAAGCGCCCGCCTATGGTCGCGCGCTTGCTCTGCTCAAACGCGAAGGCCGGTGCCCGTCTGACGTTGAACACCGACAGATTAAGTACCGGAACAACGTGATTGAATGCGATCATGGCAAACTGAAACGGATAATCGGCGCCACGCTGGGATTTAAATCCATGAAGACGGCTTACGCCACCATCAAAGGTATTGAGGTGATGCGTGCACTACGCAAAGGCCAGGCCTCAGCATTTTATTATGGTGATCCCCTGGGCGAAATGCGCCTGGTAAGCAGAGTTTTTGAAATGTAAGGCCTTTGAATAAGACAAAAGGCTGCCTCATCGCTAACTTTGCAACAGTGCCATATCCTGACCCTGAGCGGCGAAAGCTACCGCTTGAAGGACAAGAGGAAGGCGGGAGTGGTCAGGAAAAATTCCAAACCCGAATGATCCAGGTGGGTCAGTATTACTTTGGTGATTCAGGGGTAAAGTGGGTCAGTTTTCAGTTGGTGTTGACACCGGCGTACCCTCGGTGCTATCTTCGCGCCCCAATAGTCGGGGCTTGGCCAGGACTTCCTGAGGCCGTCCGTAACGTGGATGCCGAGGTCAGGCGAGGTGGCCGACCCATGAACGCCGACCTGATTCGTTTTTCAATAGCGCTGGACGTTGTGGTGCCAGGGACTTACCAACCCGATGTGTGCCCATCCGGGGCAGTTACAGCCGTTACAGCCTCTGGAGAGGGAGCGGCTTGCCGCTCGGTGATAATCCCAGCTGTAGCGGCCTGATTACATCCGGCCGCTACACCTAGCTCCACCTTCAAACAAGGAATATCGTTGATGTCACTGTATCGCCGTCTAGTTCTGCTGTCTTGTCTCTCATGGCCGCTGGCTGGCTTTTCTGCCACCGCGCTGACCAACCTCGTCGCGGAACCATTCGCTAAACTCGAACAGGACTTTGGCGGCTCCATCGGTGTGTACGCGATGGATACCGGCTCAGGCGCAACTGTAAGTTACCGCGCTGAGGAGCGCTTCCCACTGTGCAGCTCATTCAAGGGCTTTCTTGCTGCCGCTGTGCTGGCTCGCAGCCAGCAGCAGGCCGGCTTGCTGGACACACCCATCCGTTACGGCAAAAATGCGCTGGTTCCGTGGTCACCCATCTCGGAAAAATATCTGACAACAGGCATGACGGTGGCGGAGCTGTCCGCGGCCGCCGTGCAATACAGTGATAACGCCGCCGCCAATTTGTTGCTGAAGGAGTTGGGCGGCCCGGCCGGGCTGACGGCCTTCATGCGCTCTATCGGCGATACCACGTTCCGTCTGGACCGCTGGGAGCTGGAGCTGAACTCCGCCATCCCAGGCGATGCGCGCGATACCTCATCGCCGCGCGCCGTGACGGAAAGCTTACAAAAACTGACACTGGGCTCTGCACTGGCTGCGCCGCAGCGGCAGCAGTTTGTTGATTGGCTAAAGGGAAACACGACCGGCAACCACCGCATCCGCGCGGCGGTGCCGGCAGACTGGGCAGTCGGAGACAAAACCGGAACCTGCGGAGTGTATGGCACGGCAAATGACTATGCCGTCGTCTGGCCCACTGGGCGCGCACCTATTGTGTTGGCCGTCTACACCCGGGCGCCTAACAAGGATGACAAGCACAGCGAGGCCGTCATCGC
This sequence comes from Citrobacter sp. CFNIH10, assembly GCF_002934585.1. Lineage (NCBI taxonomy): Bacteria > Pseudomonadati > Pseudomonadota > Gammaproteobacteria > Enterobacterales > Enterobacteriaceae > Citrobacter > Citrobacter sp. CFNIH10. The sequence continues at coordinate 44,904 of NZ_CP026210.1, read as the reverse complement.
CGCTGCGGCTAGACTCGCGCTCGAGGGATTGGGCGTCAACGGGCAGTAAGGCTCTGAAAATCATCTATTGGCCCACCACCGCCGCCCTTGCGGGCGGCATGGATTACCAACCACTGTCACATTTAGGCTAGGAGTCTGCGCGGCAGAGCCGTGTGACCGGTTTTCTGTAGAGCACTGACGATGGCGGCGGCGCTCTCTGCAATTGGCAAGGCGTCGGCGCCAAGGATACCAATCTTGCGGCGCGCGGCGTGTTATGACGACTGGGGTGCATTTGAGCCGCCCCATTTAACCTTCGCCCTCACAGATACGCCATTCGCCTCAGATTTAGCGCCATGCAGACGAGCTTCCACTCGGCTTGCACCTTGTCCAGGCCCCTCATGCTGAACTGACGCAATCCCATCACCGCCTTGATCCAACCATTCGGAGCCTCCACGATCGACTTGCGCCGGCGGTAAGCTGCATCGCCTTGCTCCGTTTTCAATTTCGCCGCAATCGCCGCCGTATGCGGATGGGTCTTGGCATTGACCTTGGCATCTTCACGTCCCTCGCGGCCGAGGGCAACGATGACATCGCCGTGGTGATCGGCGACCTTTGCCAGAACAGCCTCACTACGGAATCCCGCATCCGCCAGCGTCTGGGCCGGCATTTCTCCGGTGTTGGCCTGAACTGCTGCCAGCATGCCCAGCAGCGCCTGACTGTCCGCGGCGCAGTTGGTCAACTCCGCCGCCACGATGATCTGGTGCTCGGCATCGACCGCTGTGTACCCGTTGTAGCTCTGCTCGGAGCCACCACCGGCGTGTTTCATGATCCGGCTGTCCGGATCGGTGAAGCTTTCCTGATCACGGTCATCCGGCACACCAAACTCGCGTTTGTACGAGCCACCGCCCTTGTCCGAGCCATCCGGATGGCGAGGCCGGCGGCCATCGTCTTCGCTGCGCCCCCGGGCCTGGTCCGCTTCACGCTGGCGCGCTTCCAGGCGCGCCTTTGCCGCCTGGATCGCCTCCAGGCGCTTCTCGCGGCGAGAAATCTCGGCAGGAATGTCCAGCTCCGGCTCGTTACGCTCCTGGTCGTCGGTAGCCTTGGCGCGATCAAGCAGCGCCTTGATCTCGCAATGCAATTCGTCCTCGGCCGGCTTCATGCGCTTATAGCTCATCGCCTTGTGGCGGCTGGCGTTGGCTTTTACCTTGGTGCCGTCGACCGCGATCGTGCCAAGCTTCACCAGCCCACATTCGCGCGCCAGTTGCACCACCTGAACGAACAAATTCTCAAGCTCGGTCAGGTGTAGGGCACGGAAGTCACTCAGCGTGCGGTGGGCCGGGAAGTTTCCAGCGGCCAGCACACGCAACGCGACATCCTCGTACAGCTTCCTGGCTAGTTTGCGCGAAGAGAAGACGCCGCTCGCGTAACCATAGATCAGCACTTTGACCATCATCGCCGGATGAAACGGCTGATTGCCCGGACCACCGCCGGCATACCGGGCGTGGAATGCGCTCAAGTCCAGCGTATCGACAGTCTCGCTGATGAAGTAGGCAAGATGCCCTTCAGGTAGCCACTCTCCCAGAGAAGGGGGCAGCAGATAGGATTGGTCGGGTCGGTAAGGAAGGTAACTGGCAGCCATCCCCGTATCGTCCTCGATCTTCCGCCGATTTGGCTTCTGCCGCGCAGGCTCCTAGGCCACCGTAGCTAAACATACGAGAAAAACCGCTTCTTGAGCGCTCTCTGAGACCACCTTGCCGACAACGCAGAAACGGTTGCGGAAAAATCGGCGTTTCCGGCGTACGCCACCCGACCTGGACGAACTATTGCGGACCTGGAACTGGAGTAGCGGAATTCCCCGGGGTTTCAGCGTCGCGCCACAGCGCCTCAGATAGATGCGGTAGCCTTTGGCGGGTCGTCATGGGGTCGGTTCCGGCTGAGGGCGAAATGACACCCTAAGCGTTAGCTCTGTGTCGTTGCACGATGTCAGCGACGGTATTCTTGCTGATACCGAGCTCGCGTGCGATCCAGCGATAGCTGCGTCCCTCGGCCCTCATCGCAACCACCTTAGGCAAAAGTCGGTCTGATTTTGGTCGCACTCCGGCCTGACGACCAAGCCTCTTACCACGTGCCTTCGCAACAGCAAGGCCTGACTTGACCCGCTCGCTGATGAGATCCCGCTCAAACTCCGCAATGCCGGAAAGAAACGTCGCCAGCATTCGTCCATACGGCGACGAAAGATCGAACGCCATTCCATTCATGGCTATCACGGAAACCTTCCAGTTCTCCAGTTCACGTAGCGTATTGAGCAGATCGAGCGTCGAGCGCCCCCACCGGGAAAGCTCAGTGACCAGGATTGCATCAATTTGTCTGGACTGGGCAAGCGCCAGGACTTTCTTTCGCTCGGCCCGGTCGAGTTTAGTTCCTGAACCTGTTTCCTTAAATATTCCCACCACGTCGTAGCCGGCACGGCCGGCGAAGGCTCGCAGATCAAATTCCTGGCGTTCACAAGACTGATCCGCTGTTGAAACCCGGCAGTAAATGGCGGCACGATGTCCCAATTGAACCCTCCTGGATTTTTGTATCGGAACGCCCTGATTTATATGGGCTGGCTGTTGTCCAAAACAGACTATACTTCAAAAGGGACGAATTTGTATGTCACGACGCCATATTTTCACCGAACGGCAGCGAGCAGCGCTGTTCGATCTGCCCACGGACGAACTGTCGCTACTGAAGTTCTACACGCTGGGCGATGATGACCTGGAAAACATTAGGCAGCGCCGCAGACCGGAAAACAGGATTGGCTTTGCCCTGCAACTTTGTGCCTTACGATATCCGGGCCGTGCACTGGCTCCTGGTGAGATGATCCCGCGTGAAGTCCTTTCCTTCGTCGGTGCTCAGCTTGGAGTTCCGGCTGATGCGCTTCTCACTTATGCCACACGGCGCCAAACCCGTCAGCAGCACATGGACACGCTGCGCGAAATTTACGGCTACAAGACCTTCACGGGCCGTGGTGCCCGTGATCTGCGGGAGTGGACTTTCGGCCAGGCCGAAGATGCCAGATCAAACGAGGATCTTGCTCATCGTTTTATTGTGCGGTGTCGGGAAACTTCCACCATTCTGCCCGCAGTATCGACAATCGAGCGCTTGTGCGCGGATGCTCTGGTCGCCGCTGAGCGGCGGATTGAAACGCGGATTGCGGAAAATTTAACAGCGGATGTTCGCGATCACCTGGACAAACTTCTGAGTGAAATGCTCGCCGGCAATATCAGTCGTTTCATCTGGCTTCGCAACTTCGAGGTTGGTAACAACTCGGCTGCTGCTAACCGTTTGCTCGACAGGCTCGAATTTCTGCGTACCCTGAATATCAATCATAGTGCTTTGGCCAGCATACCTGCCCATCGCATTGCCCGGCTGCGTCGGCAGGGTGAACGCTACTTCACCGACGGTTTGCGTGACATCACTTCGGACCGCGGCACTGTTGCAAATAGTCGGTGGTGATAAACTTATCATCCCCTTTTGCTGATGGAGCTGCACATGAACCCATTCAAAGGCCGGCATTTTCAGCGTGACATCATTCTGTGGGCCGTACGCTGGTACTGCAAATACGGCATCAGTTACCGTGAGCTGCAGGAGATGCTGGCTGAACGCGGAGTGAATGTCGATCACTCCACGATTTACCGCTGGGTTCAGCGTTATGCGCCTGAAATGGAAAAACGGCTGCGCTGGTACTGGCGTAACCCTTCCGATCTTTGCCCGTGGCACATGGATGAAACCTACGTGAAGGTCAATGGCCGCTGGGCGTATCTGTACCGGGCCGTCGACAGCCGGGGCCGCACTGTCGATTTTTATCTCTCCTCCCGTCGTAACAGCAAAGCTGCATACCGGTTTCTGGGTAAAATCCTCAACAACGTGAAGAAGTGGCAGATCCCGCGATTCATCAACACGGATAAAGCGCCCGCCTATGGTCGCGCGCTTGCTCTGCTCAAACGCGAAGGCCGGTGCCCGTCTGACGTTGAACACCGACAGATTAAGTACCGGAACAACGTGATTGAATGCGATCATGGCAAACTGAAACGGATAATCGGCGCCACGCTGGGATTTAAATCCATGAAGACGGCTTACGCCACCATCAAAGGTATTGAGGTGATGCGTGCACTACGCAAAGGCCAGGCCTCAGCATTTTATTATGGTGATCCCCTGGGCGAAATGCGCCTGGTAAGCAGAGTTTTTGAAATGTAAGGCCTTTGAATAAGACAAAAGGCTGCCTCATCGCTAACTTTGCAACAGTGCCATTGTGATCACCCCGGCTTTTCCCGATAAATTCTTTATCCGCTTCATCAAGATGAAAATAACGCGCCAGCTGAAGTTCATCGGGTTCGCCAGTGAACCTGCCATAACTCTCAACCTGCTCAGTGGTCAAAAAATCAACGGGCATATCGGCCTCCCTGCCTGACGGCTTTTTTAACACAACTGCAACCGTTCGAAATATTATAAATTATCAGACATAGTAAAACGGCTTCGTTTGAGTGTCCATTAAATCGTCATTTTGGCATAATAGACACATCGTGTCTGATATTCGATTTAAGGTACATTTTTATGCGAATTTTTGGTTATGCGCGGGTCTCAACCAGCCAGCAGTCCCTCGATATTCAGATCAGAGCGCTCAAAGATGCAGGGGTAAAAGCTAACCGCATCTTTACCGACAAGGCATCCGGCAGTTCAACAGATCGGGAAGGGCTGGATTTGCTGAGGATGAAGGTGGAGGAAGGTGATGTCATTCTGGTGAAGAAGCTCGACCGTCTTGGCCGCGACACCGCCGACATGATCCAACTGATAAAAGAGTTTGATGCTCAGGGTGTAGCGGTTCGGTTTATTGACGACGGGATCAGTACCGACGGTGATATGGGGCAAATGGTGGTCACCATCCTGTCGGCTGTGGCACAGGCTGAACGCCGGAGGATCCTAGAGCGCACGAATGAGGGCCGACAGGAAGCAAAGCTGAAAGGAATCAAATTTGGCCGCAGGCGTACCGTGGACAGGAACGTCGTGCTGACGCTTCATCAGAAGGGCACTGGTGCAACGGAAATTGCTCATCAGCTCAGTATTGCCCGCTCCACGGTTTATAAAATTCTTGAAGACGAAAGGGCCTCGTGATACGCCTATTTTTATAGGTTAATGTCATGATAATAATGGTTTCTTAGACGTCAGGTGGCACTTTTCGGGGAAATGTGCGCGGAACCCCTATTTGTTTATTTTTCTAAATACATTCAAATATGTATCCGCTCATGAGACAATAACCCTGATAAATGCTTCAATAATATTGAAAAAGGAAGAGTATGAGTATTCAACATTTCCAAACAAAGTTAGGCATCACAAAGTACAGCATCGTGACCAACAGCAACGATTCCGTCACACTGCGCCTCATGACTGAGCATGACCTTGCGATGCTCTATGAGTGGCTAAATCGATCTCATATCGTCGAGTGGTGGGGCGGAGAAGAAGCACGCCCGACACTTGCTGACGTACAGGAACAGTACTTGCCAAGCGTTTTAGCGCAAGAGTCCGTCACTCCATACATTGCAATGCTGAATGGAGAGCCGATTGGGTATGCCCAGTCGTACGTTGCTCTTGGAAGCGGGGACGGATGGTGGGAAGAAGAAACCGATCCAGGAGTACGCGGAATAGACCAGTCACTGGCGAATGCATCACAACTGGGCAAAGGCTTGGGAACCAAGCTGGTTCGAGCTCTGGTTGAGTTGCTGTTCAATGATCCCGAGGTCACCAAGATCCAAACGGACCCGTCGCCGAGCAACTTGCGAGCGATCCGATGCTACGAGAAAGCGGGGTTTGAGAGGCAAGGTACCGTAACCACCCCAGATGGTCCAGCCGTGTACATGGTTCAAACACGCCAGGCATTCGAGCGAACACGCAGTGTTGCCTAACCCTTCCATCGAGGGGGACGTCCAAGGGCTGGCGCCCTTGGCCGCCCCTCATGTCAAACGTTAAACATCATGAGGGAAGCGGTGATCGCCGAAGTATCGACTCAACTATCAGAGGTAGTTGGCGTCATCGAGCGCCATCTCGAACCGACGTTGCTGGCCGTACATTTGTACGGCTCCGCAGTGGATGGCGGCCTGAAGCCACACAGTGATATTGATTTGCTGGTTACGGTGACCGTAAGGCTTGATGAAACAACGCGGCGAGCTTTGATCAACGACCTTTTGGAAACTTCGGCTTCCCCTGGAGAGAGCGAGATTCTCCGCGCTGTAGAAGTCACCATTGTTGTGCACGACGACATCATTCCGTGGCGTTATCCAGCTAAGCGCGAACTGCAATTTGGAGAATGGCAGCGCAATGACATTCTTGCAGGTATCTTCGAGCCAGCCACGATCGACATTGATCTGGCTATCTTGCTGACAAAAGCAAGAGAACATAGCGTTGCCTTGGTAGGTCCAGCGGCGGAGGAACTCTTTGATCCGGTTCCTGAACAGGATCTATTTGAGGCGCTAAATGAAACCTTAACGCTATGGAACTCGCCGCCCGACTGGGCTGGCGATGAGCGAAATGTAGTGCTTACGTTGTCCCGCATTTGGTACAGCGCAGTAACCGGCAAAATCGCGCCGAAGGATGTCGCTGCCGACTGGGCAATGGAGCGCCTGCCGGCCCAGTATCAGCCCGTCATACTTGAAGCTAGGCAGGCTTATCTTGGACAAGAAGATCGCTTGGCCTCGCGCGCAGATCAGTTGGAAGAATTTGTTCACTACGTGAAAGGCGAGATCACCAAGGTAGTCGGCAAATAATGTCTAAAACAAAGTTATGCACCTATTAAGCGCACAGCGGAGCAATGAAGGATACCTTGATGAAAAAAATTTTGCTGCTGCATATGTTGGTGTTCGTTTCCGCCACTCTCCCAATCAGTTCCGTGGCTTCTGATGAGGTTGAAACGCTTAAATGCACCATCATCGCAGACGCCATTACCGGAAATACCTTATATGAGACCGGAGAATGTGCCCGTCGTGTGTCTCCGTGCTCGTCTTTTAAACTTCCATTGGCAATCATGGGGTTTGATAGTGGAATCTTGCAGTCGCCAAAATCACCTACGTGGGAATTGAAGCCGGAATACAACCCGTCTCCGAGAGATCGCACATACAAACAAGTCTATCCGGCGCTATGGCAAAGCGACTCTGTTGTCTGGTTCTCGCAGCAATTAACAAGCCGTCTGGGAGTTGATCGGTTCACGGAATACGTAAAGAAATTTGAGTACGGTAATCAAGATGTTTCCGGTGACTCGGGGAAGCATAACGGCTTGACCCAGTCATGGCTGATGTCGTCGCTCACCATATCTCCCAAGGAGCAAATTCAGTTTCTTCTACGCTTTGTCGCGCATAAGCTGCCTGTATCCGAAGCGGCTTATGACATGGCGTATGCCACAATCCCGCAGTACCAGGCAGCCGAAGGATGGGCTGTACATGGAAAAAGCGGCAGCGGCTGGCTTCGGGACAATAACGGCAAGATAAATGAAAGTCGTCCGCAGGGCTGGTTCGTGGGCTGGGCTGAAAAAAACGGACGGCAAGTTGTTTTCGCCCGATTGGAAATAGGAAAGGAAAAGTCCGATATTCCCGGCGGGTCTAAAGCACGAGAGGATATTCTCGTGGAATTACCCGTGTTGATGGGTAACAAATGATATGTGGCGTCATCGAGAGCAGATGCATAACCCTGCGCTCGAGCGGACCTCGCGCATAAAGCCGCGCGAGTCCGCTCACCTTGAACGTTAGATGCACTAAGCACATAATTGCTCACAGCCAAACTATCAGGTCAAGTCTGCTTTTATTATTTTTAAGCGTGCATAATAAGCCCTACACAAATTGGGAGATATATCATGAAAAGAGTTTGATGCTCAGGGTGTAGCGGTTCGGTTTATTGACGACGGGATCAGTACCGACGGTGATATGGGGCAAATGGTGGTCACCATCCTGTCGGCTGTGGCACAGGCTGAACGCCGGAGGATCCTAGAGCGCACGAATGAGGGCCGACAGGAAGCAAAGCTGAAAGGAATCAAATTTGGCCGCAGGCGTACCGTGGACAGGAACGTCGTGCTGACGCTTCATCAGAAGGGCACTGGTGCAACGGAAATTGCTCATCAGCTCAGTATTGCCCGCTCCACGGTTTATAAAATTCTTGAAGACGAAAGGGCCTCGTGATACGCCTATTTTTATAGGTTAATGTCATGATAATAATGGTTTCTTAGACGTCAGGTGGCACTTTTCGGGGAAATGTGCGCGGAACCCCTATTTGTTTATTTTTCTAAATACATTCAAATATGTATCCGCTCATGAGACAATAACCCTGATAAATGCTTCAATAATATTGAAAAAGGAAGAGTATGAGTATTCAACATTTCCGTGTCGCCCTTATTCCCTTTTTTGCGGCATTTTGCCTTCCTGTTTTTGCTCACCCAGAAACGCTGGTGAAAGTAAAAGATGCTGAAGATCAGTTGGGTGCACGAGTGGGTTACATCGAACTGGATCTCAACAGCGGTAAGATCCTTGAGAGTTTTCGCCCCGAAGAACGTTTTCCAATGATGAGCACTTTTAAAGTTCTGCTATGTGGCGCGGTATTATCCCGTGTTGACGCCGGGCAAGAGCAACTCGGTCGCCGCATACACTATTCTCAGAATGACTTGGTTGAGTACTCACCAGTCACAGAAAAGCATCTTACGGATGGCATGACAGTAAGAGAATTATGCAGTGCTGCCATAACCATGAGTGATAACACTGCGGCCAACTTACTTCTGACAACGATCGGAGGACCGAAGGAGCTAACCGCTTTTTTGCACAACATGGGGGATCATGTAACTCGCCTTGATCGTTGGGAACCGGAGCTGAATGAAGCCATACCAAACGACGAGCGTGACACCACGATGCCTGCAGCAATGGCAACAACGTTGCGCAAACTATTAACTGGCGAACTACTTACTCTAGCTTCCCGGCAACAATTAATAGACTGGATGGAGGCGGATAAAGTTGCAGGACCACTTCTGCGCTCGGCCCTTCCGGCTGGCTGGTTTATTGCTGATAAATCTGGAGCCGGTGAGCGTGGGTCTCGCGGTATCATTGCAGCACTGGGGCCAGATGGTAAGCCCTCCCGTATCGTAGTTATCTACACGACGGGGAGTCAGGCAACTATGGATGAACGAAATAGACAGATCGCTGAGATAGGTGCCTCACTGATTAAGCATTGGTAACTGTCAGACCAAGTTTACTCATATATACTTTAGATTGATTTAAAACTTCATTTTTAATTTAAAAGGATCTAGGTGAAGATCCTTTTTGATAATCTCATGACCAAAATCCCTTAACGTGAGTTTTCGTTCCACTGAGCGTCAGACCCCTAGACAAGAAAGTCCGTTAAGTGCCAATTTTCGATTAAAAAGACACCGTTTTGATGGCGTTTTCCAATGTACATTATGTTTCGATATATCAGACAGTTACTTCACTAACGTACGTTTTCGTTCTATTGGCCTTCAGACCCCTAAAAGCAGACTTGACCTGATAGTTTGGCTGTGAGCAATTATGTGCTTAGTGCATCTAACACCTGAGTTAAGCCGCGCCGCGAAGCGGCGTCGGCTTGGACGAATTGTTAGGCCGCATATCGCGACCTGAAAGCGGCACGCAAGACCTCAACCTTTTCCGCCCCGAGTGAGGTGCATGCGAGCCTGTAGGACTCTATGTGCTTTGTAGGCCAGTCCACTGGTGGTACTTCATCGGCATAGTAAAAGTAATCCCAGATGATCGCCTCCCAGCTGTTACAACGGACTGGCCGCCCGGCGATGACGCCCTCAGCCGCCTCTGGGCACGAGCCCTGCGGAGCCTCCGCGATTTCATACGCTTCGTCTGCCCACCAAGCAGGTTCGCAGTCAAGTAACTCATCCCCGATCTCCGCTAAGAATCCATAGTCCAACTCCTCCATGACGCGCCCGCCGAGCATTTCAACTATTGCCTCGAGCTCGCCGCGCCTCTCGCCGGGAAACGTCAGATCAATATCATCGTGCTTGCGTGTTACACGCCCTAGCCGTGCATCGATCGCCCAGCCCCCACCGATCCAGAGCGGCAGATTTCGCTCATCTGCCGCAGCTAGAATTTTGTGTATCAATGTGACCTGCGTTGTGTCCATGCGGCCTAACTTTGTTTTAGGGCGACTGCCCTGCTGCGTAACATCGTTGCTGCTCCATAACATCAAACATCGACCCACGGCGTAACGCGCTTGCTGCTTGGATGCCCGAGGCATAGACTGTACCCCAAAAAAACAGTCATAACAAGCCATGAAAACCGCCACTGCGCCGTTACCACCGCTGCGTTCGGTCAAGGTTCTGGACCAGTTGCGTGAGCGCATACGCTACTTGCATTACAGCTTACGAACCGAACAGGCTTATGTCCACTGGGTTCGTGCCTTCATCCGTTTCCACGGTGTGCGTCACCCGGCAACCTTGGGCAGCAGCGAAGTCGAGGCATTTCTGTCCTGGCTGGCGAACGAGCGCAAGGTTTCGGTCTCCACGCATCGTCAGGCATTGGCGGCCTTGCTGTTCTTCTACGGCAAGGTGCTGTGCACGGATCTGCCCTGGCTTCAGGAGATGGGGTTTGAGGTCCAACCGTACGAAAACGTACGGTAAGAGGAAAATTATCGTCTGAAAAATCGATTAGTAGACAAGAAAGTCCGTTAAGTGCCAATTTTCGATTAAAAAGACACCGTTTTGATGGCGTTTTCCAATGTACATTATGTTTCGATATATCAGACAGTTACTTCACTAACGTACGTTTTCGTTCTATTGGCCTTCAGACCCCTTTTAACAGGGTTACATCTCGATCATCGGGAACAGATCATCTTCCTGGTGGTAAAGCACGTCGTCCGTTTCCGTTCCATCAAGCCATTCAGCGAACAGTTCAAACAGGCACACCGACATTTCCTCCGGTGAAATTGCGCCACACTGCAGCTCGTAGAAGACCTCAATTTTTTCCAGCAGGCTGTTGGCCGCTTTGTCGTAGCCGAACAGCTTGATTGGCGGGAAGTGCATTGCATCCGGGTTAGTTTCCGCCAGTTCATCATCCTTGCGTTCCGGATAGATGCTGTACAGCGTCGCCGGCGATGGCGGTAGTACCTCGATAAAGCGGTTTATCCGCATCGGCAGCTCGCTGGAAAACTTCTCATTGTCCGGAATGTAAAATGCCGCGCTGCGTACCAGGGCATCCTGAAAAGAAATTACCCCCTGACCTTCGGTCTGCTTACGCAGCTCACGAATGTTCACGCGGTCCTTTTCACGGATTTGGTACAGATCCCCTTCCCGGACCGTTTTGGAAAACGTGCCGTGTTCGGCTTCCTGCCCGGAGAGCTCAGAATAATAATCCTGGCCGACGGTTTCTCGCAGTATTTCAAAGGTTTTCCGGTCTTCAATCGACTCAAAATATTTCACGCGGGTGTTGGCGATCAGCGAATCCACCTCGCCGTTCGCGCCGCGGGCGAGCGACGGGTGATCCTGGGAGGAAAATACGCCCATTTTTTCCAGTGAACGCATCTGCGCACTCAGCGTATCCATACCACTGGTGAAATACTGGCCCAGCTCGTCATAAATCAGCCCGTATGGCGCCTGATTATTCAGCGCATGAGTGAGCAGGACTTCCTCTTTTTTCCCTTCCAGCTGGTAGCCCAGATCCTTACTGATGGTCATTCGCTGCAGCGTCACATATAAACGGCCAAGCGTGGCCGCTTCACCGCGGGACAGCTCCAGCGACGGGATCATGACGATGAGAATGCGGTCATTGTGGAAAATATCGTCCATCCGGATATCGCCGCTGTCTTCCGGAAAAACATGGCCATAAGTTTCATTGAACAGGGAGAGCGTCTTCAGGAACTGACGGCTCATGTAGTTATGCTGTTCGAAGGCGCGGGCTTCCCACGTTTCCGGGTATTCCGCGTTGGCCAGCAGGAAGCCTGGTGTATTTTCCAGATAACTTTCCAGCGCGGCGTAACCCTCGCTGTGCCAGCCGTTTTTCTTTGCCTCAACGTACAGCGCGGCCATTGCCGGCAGCGACATGTTTTTCTGAATAGTGCGCTGTGACAAAAGCAGTTCGCCGCGGGCGCGCTTATAACACAGGGCATTGATCAGCGCCGACATCATGGCTTTTGCCGTATCCTGCCACTGTGCCGAATCCCCGCCCACCTGGGGGAGCATGGATTCCATCAACTGGATGATGAAGGTCGGCGGGGCAACGCTGAAGAGGTTGACTGAGTTGGATTGCGCGGGGATGCTTTCCTGCTTCACCAGGTTCACGAACCTGTCAATACTGCCGGTCAGCAGGTTGAGGACGTAATAATCATCCTCACGGCCGAAACGGCGCGCCAGCGACCAGGTGGCGAAGGCCAGCTTGTTATCTGCTTTACCGTCTGAAAGGCAGTAGCCACGGCACCACAGCAGGAAGTTAACGATAAACCCATAGAAGGTTTCGGTTTTACCCGACCCGGTGGTACCAAAAAATACCATGTGGCGCAGCAGGTCCGTCATGTTCAGCCACAGCTCGCGGCCGAACAGGCGTCCCCGCTCATACCCGACATATAAAATTCCCTTCGCTTTCTTTCGCTCCCGGACCTTATGCGGGATGCGAATGGGCCCCAGACGGTATTCCGCCTGGGTTTCCGTGGTCAGGGTGTCGTCGAACATTTCGCAGTCTTTCGGCATTCGCAGCGGTGGCCGGAATTTACGATCCGTGAATGCCACCATCAGCGGCGGAAGGATGAGGATGCTCAGCAGCATGGTAAAGGGGAGAAACAGACCCAGCACGGTCAGTATGGCCAGCAGGCCAAACTGTACGTTCGGAGTGAGGAACCACTCCATGAACGAACCATCCGGGCGGATGACTTTTTTACTGTCTACAGATTCCTGTTGCATAGCGGCTCCGGGTTATTCTCCTATTGCCTGCTGCAGGCGGGCATCGTCTTTGACGACGGAAACCGGGATCACATCACCCGAATCGGCAACGATGGACGGGGTGCCGATAAACCCGAATTTCGCAAATGCCATATTGTTCGCGTCAACCAGGCGGGCGCCGGTGGTATCCGGGGCTGTTTTCGGATCGTCAATTTTCGGGTTCATGGTGGTGTATCCCATGTTAATCGTGTCTTCCCAGCTTTTCAGTCGGGTATCTTTCCCGGTATCGAGTACAGGAGCGGCGCGGACCATCGAGCGCAGGTCGCCATAAACGGACACGGGGAAAATCTCGACGTTATAGCGTTTGCTCAGTTCCTGCAGTCGGGGTTCCAGCGCGCGGCAGTGCGGGCACATCGGATCGGAAAACACATACAGGGTGTGTTTATGCCCGGTTGAAAGCGAGATCGTAAAGCGTCCGCTGGTGACGGCATCTTTCAGTGACAGCAAGTCGTTATCAGCCAGTTTTTTAGGGGCTTCAGGTGCTGCCTGAACCTGCAGCTGCTCCGGCGCAGTGGCAGGCTGCTGCAGACCCGGCGCGGGAGCATACGAGTTTGCCTGCAGCGGCTGTGCCGGCTGATGCATATTCATCAACGCGCCGTTGATGGAGACGATAAAGCCCAGCGCGGCGACTGGCCAGAAGATAAAGTTAGACAGCCGGCGCACGGCATTGAGTCCGCGCTGCTGTTTCAGCTTTTTACGGATATTGTTCAGCGCCTCGATGGCCTGATATTCGTTTTCAAAGCGGAACAGCTGCACCGCTTCACCAGAAAACGTATTGTGCGTCAGGATGTGACCGCTGCCGGCATCATGGCCAAGCCCAAAATGACAGGCTGACAGGGGGAAGGAATGCAGGGCTTGTTCCTGGTAGTTTCCGTCAGCGGAAAGATAAAGTGTGTTGCGATCGGTTTTTACGGTGAGTTTCATACTTCCTCGCTTAGAGTTCCAGGTGATCGGGACGGGTTGCCGGCTGAGGTTTAGCCGGCGTCGGTTCATCGTCTGTCAGTCGCAGACTGTTGTTCGGGGTGTCGTGCGGAGCTGCAGGCGGCGTAGCCGGCTCGTCTTCCGCTTCAGCGTCAGATTCAAATGCAAATGGCGGTATAATGTCTTCCTGCCAGTGAGCGACCGGAATGGCGGGATCGCGGCGGTCAATATGGCGGTAATGGAGCAGATCCAGCTCAAGGCCCAGCACGGCCGCCCGCACGGTCGGCGGGAATTTCGCCGCCTTTTCTTCATCGAGCGTCAGCCGGTAACTTTCGCACTGACTCCAGGCAATAACACCACCTCCCTCAATGAAGAACTTCCCGCGGCCGGCGCTTGAAAGTGCATACCATAACGTGCGGTCCACACCTTTAAGCCACCGGAAATTAGCGGATGGCAGCTGCAGGTCATCATCGAACAGCGCGTAGAGTAGCGAACGGGAGCTGCGGCGCCCCTTTGCAAATTCCCGGAACGCTTCACACTGGCTGGCGACGGTCCAGAACCCGGCGGCCAGCGAATAATCAGGGAAACCGTCTTTAGTCCGCAGGCAGGAACGGTTGAGATCGTCGAGAATGGATTTAGCCGTTGGCCGGTCGCTCATAAACCGCAGATGTACAAACGAGGCTGCGAGCGCTTTTTCCCAGGGCGCCAGGGAAAGGGCCGCCCCTTCGGGAGCCAGGTTTACCTGTGACAGGAAGACCTTATGTGCGGCTTTTTTACGGAGGCGGCGCTTAGCGGTATCAATCAGGTTATGTTCCTGGGCAAACTCAACGGGTGACTGCGCGCTGCGTGCTTCTTCCGGATCTTCATTCAGCAGCAGCTGATCGAGGTGGCCAAACCGGGCGAGGATATGAGCTATCCCCGGATAGTTTTTTACCATCACCCAGGGCAGGTTCCGGATGGTCAGTTTACGGGTCAGACGGTAGTAAGGATTGCGCGAGATAACCCAGACGAACAACCCGATGATTAAAATGAACAGGGGAAAGAGCACGCTGGCCGTGTCGTTCATCACGCTGATAAAGTCCCACAGCGAAACCTGGTGGTTATACCGCGCCGCCGAAAGCAGCATGTCCCGGCGCTCGGCCGCATTACCCGGTGTAATGGCGTCCGGCAGTACACCGTAGATCCAGTAAAGCAGGCGACAGACTCCGTAAATCACATAATCACGAAAGCCAAACCACATCACTGTGATCATGATGAGAAGGGCCCCGATAATCATCAGGCCATCATCCCCTCCCCCTTTCCGTTGTGGCTGGTTTTGCATCAGAACCTCAGAGAATTTTGGTAAACCTTCCCGATATACCAGGCCTTACGCGCCGGCGTGTTGGAGTGATAGCGGCCGACACCCTGCCAGAAATCCCCCCCTTCGAGAATGATGTTGTATTTGAGGATGTAGGCACTGGCCATTGCAGAGGCGCAGAAGTCATGCTGCAGCTGCTCCGCTTTTACGCCAAAATCGGACGCCAGCTTATTCGCCCAGATGGTGTTTATCTGGAATGCGCCGTAATCGTAAGTGCCGTTTTTGTTTTTATTTTTCATTCCCGGTTTTCCGCCTTCAGTCAGCCACAAGGCGAGGAATCCACGGAGAGGAATGTGATAAATCTGTGCTGCTTCAACCATGCAGGTTGGCAGCGGGATTGAGGGCGGGGCATCAACCATAACAATCTCCTAATGATTTCTATTTCGAGTAAAAAATATACCATCAAAAGGAGATTTTTTTAAATCATTTTGGTACGGATAATTGAGAGGCTGTCAAAGGGATTTTATTTGCCTTCGACAGAGACAATATTGCCCTCGTTCGCATTTTCCCATGTCGGGATTTCGCCACTCAGCGTGCAGCGGAGTGTTTCTTTTCCGACGGTAAGTGGTGCGCCACTGCTGTAGTAATGACTTTCATACAGGCAAGAGGTTTTCTTTTGTTCCGGGGTCAGTGTAATACCGGCATCCTGATCCTTTGCCAGCAGTTGTACAAGATGTTGGTTTGTCTGTACCTGCTCACCCAGAATGCTGCTCAGTAAAGAATCGGTTTTCGGCGCGGATACGCTCTGAGCAAAGGCACTGCAACTGATTACGGATGCAGCCAGAATAAGAGCAATCTTCGTGTTGAATTTCATTTCACTTTCTCCATTAAAAAAATCGGCAATCATTTTCTGTATCATTTAAATTAGGTCTGAAAACCGGCCTGAGTGTCAAGCCGATTCTGTTTAAAAATTAACAGGGGATAAAATGATTCAGTCACGTAATAAATATCTGCAGTTTATGCTGGTTCTGCTGGCAGCCTGGGCCATAGCCTGGGGGGCCATGTTTGTCATGGGGCAGGCTGTTCTGCTCTATGGGCTGGGGAAAAATGCAATGTTCTTCAGTCATGGTGCTGTACTGGTGTACCTGCTGTGTGTTTTCCTGGTATACCGCCGCTGGGTTGCTCCGCTACCGGTCGTTGGCCAGCTGCGCAACGTTGGCGCACTGTGGCTGGTTGGCGCGATGGCCGTGGTGTATGTCGGTGAATTTCTGCTGGGTAAAGTGCTGGACCTGCCCGCTGAGCCATTTATGACGAAACTTTTTGCCGATAAGTCTATACCCGATGTGATCCTGACGTTGCTGGCCGTCTTTATCCTTGCCCCGCTGAATGAGGAAATCCTGTTCCGTGGTGTCATGCTGAACGTCTTCCGTTCGAGGTACAACTGGACGATGTGGCTGGGCGCGCTGATAACGTCTTTGCTGTTTGCCGCCGTGCATATGCAGTATCAGAACCTGCTGACCCTGGCAGAAATGTTCCTGGTGGGGCTGATTACATCAGCTGCCCGGATCAGAAGTGGCGGCCTGCTGCTGCCGGTATTGCTGCATATGGAAGCTACCGCGCTGGGTTTACTGTTGGGCTGAAAGTTATATTTTTATTAAACATTGTGCGTTAAAGCCTGGTATGTTTTTTTAGTGAATGTTATATTTAAATATAACTTTTATGGAGGTGAAAAATGCATACCACTCGACTGAAGAAGGTTGGCGGCTCAGTCATGCTGACCGTCCCACCGGCACTGCTGAATGCGCTGTCGCTGGGTACAGATAATGAAGTTGGCATGGTCATTGATAATGGCCGGCTGATTGTGGAGCCGCACAGACGCCCGCAGTATTCACTGGCTGAGCTGTTGGCACAGTGCGATCCGAACGCTGAAATCTCGGCAGAAGAACGTGAATGGCTGGATGCGCCGGCGGCTGGTCAGGAGGAAATCTGACATGGAAAGAGGGGAAATCTGGCTTGTCTCGCTTGACCCTACCGCAGGTCATGAGCAGCAGGGAACGCGGCCGGTACTGATTGTCACGCCGGCTGCTTTTAACCGCGTGACCCGCCTGCCTGTTGTTGTGCCCGTGACCAGCGGAGGCAATTTTGCCCGCACTGCAGGCTTTGCTGTGTCGCTTGACGGCGCCGGCATACGTACCACCGGCGTTGTGCGTTGCGATCAACCCCGGACGATCGATATGAAAGCCCGCGGCGGCAAACGACTCGAACGGGTGCCAGAGACTATCATGGACGACGTTCTTGGCCGTCTGGCCACCATCCTGACCTGACCGTTTCCTGAAGCCTGCAATATACTGTATGTATAAACAGTTATTGGAGGCTAAATTATGGCGCTGGATCTCGTTTATCCCCGGCCTTCAGTGGAAGGTGACGCACTCCCTTTTTTTGCCGAGCCCGTTGCGGCCGGCTTTCCCAGCCCGGCCGCAGGCTATGAGGCCAATGAACTTAACCTGCATGATTACTGCGTGCGGCGTCCGGCCGCAACGTACTTCTTGCGTGTGTCCGGCGATTCTATGCGTGATGCCCGCATTCATGATGGCGATGTGCTGGTCGTCGATCGGGCAGAAGAGCCCCGGCACGGCAGCATCGTGATTGCCAGCATCGATAATGAATTTACGGTCAAGCAGCTGCAGCTCCACCCTTACCCCTGCCTGATGCCGCTGAATCCGGCTTTTCCGCCAATCAGGTTTGATCCGGAGGCGCTGCAGATATGGGGTGTGGTTACGTTCACTGTCATGAGACACCGCCCGTGTACGCCTTAATCGATGTCAATTCGATGTACTGCAGCTGCGAAGAAGCGTTCCGCCCTGATTTACGAGGTCGCCCTGTGGTCGTTCTCAGCAACAACGACGGGGCGCTTGTTGCGGTCAATCGCGCGGCGAAAGCGCTGGGCGTGCGCCGCGGGGAGCCCTATTTCCGCTGCCGCCGCCTGCTGGAACAGCATAACGTTGCCGTATTCAGTTCCAACTACACCCTTTACGCCTCATTCTCCGCCAGATTTGCAACCGTGGTGGAGAGTCTGGCACCGCGGACATTTGTTTACTCAATTGATGAGCTCTTTGCGGATGCCTCTCATATGGAGGGCGTGATGACGCCGCAGGCGTTTGGCCAGCTTTTGCGGGCTGAAGTGCTGCGCCAGACAACGCTCACCTGTGGAGTCGGCGTCGCGCCAACGAAGACGCTGGCCAAGCTGTGCAACCATGCCGCAAAGACGTGGCCTGCCACCGGGGGGGTTGTGGCGCTCAGTGATCCTGTAAGACTGAAAAAGCTGATGAGCCTGGTGGCGGCCGGCGATGTGTGGGGCGTTGGCCATCGTACCGAAAAAGGGCTGGCGGCAATGGGGATCAAAACGGCGCTGGCGCTCGCAGAGATGGATATCCGTCTTGCACGCCGGCTGTACGGTGTGACGCTGGAAAGGACCATTCGTGAGCTGCGTGGCGAGGCCTGCTTTGCCCTGGAGGAAGGCACCGGCGCGAAACAGCAGCTTGTTGTATCCCGTTCGTTTGGAGCGCGGGTCACGCAACTGGCGCAGATGCAGCAGGCGGTGACTAAATATGCCACACGAGCAGGGGAAAAGTTGCGCCAGGAAAACCGCCTGGCGAAGGTGGTAACGGTCTTTATCCGCAGCAGTGCTTATGACGCCGGCGGTGTGCCCTACAGTAACCAGGCTACGGAAGTGCTTCCCGTGCCAAGCCAGGATACCCGCGACATCATCGCCGCGGCGCAGCTGGGGCTGTCGCGTATCTGGCGTGAGGGCGTGCGGTATGCAAAAGCCGGCGTGATGCTCAGCGATCTGCAGGGATATGAAACCCAGCTGGATCTGTTTGCGCCGGCTGCAGTGCGGCCGGGCAGCGAAAAACTGATGGCCACCATCGACAAAATAAACAGGGAAGGAAGGTCAAGGGTCTTCTTCGCCGGGGAAGGTATTGATCCGGAATATGCCATGCGCCGTGAAATGTTGTCTCCGGCCTACACCACGCAGTGGAAGGATATTCCCGCGGCGTTTATGCGATAACAGCGATGTGCAGGCCAGTCTGTCAGCCCTGCAGCCGTTCCTGCTCCTGCAGCAATGCCAGATGGTATGCGGCAATGGCGTTCACCACCCCAGCCGTCATCCGTGCATCGGCGATCGCCGAGTGTGCCTCCCCTTCCCAGGCCAATGCTGCCTGACTGGCCGCACTGGCCAGCGAAATGGTGCCATAGCGATTGGTGGCCCCAAAATACCCTGCTGCCAGCTCCATCGCGCAATACACTGTCAGTTCT
Organism: Citrobacter sp. CFNIH10; assembly: GCF_002934585.1. Taxonomy (NCBI): domain Bacteria; kingdom Pseudomonadati; phylum Pseudomonadota; class Gammaproteobacteria; order Enterobacterales; family Enterobacteriaceae; genus Citrobacter; species Citrobacter sp. CFNIH10. The sequence continues at coordinate 25,411 of NZ_CP026210.1, read as the reverse complement.
CCCAGCCAGTCGGCCGGATCGCCATGTGCGGCGGCCGTCTGTTTCAGAATGCGGGTATCAAAGGGGGCGTTAAAGATAATCACTGGCCGGGCCCCGATGGCGTGGCGCAGCTGCAGCGCCACATCTGGCCAGGATGGTGCGCCGCTGAGTGCCGGCTCATCGATACCATGCACGGCGGCGGCCTGCGCCTCGATGGCGACCGTCGGCTTCAGGCGGGTTTCAAATATCACCCGGCCGGCCGCATCGGTCAGGCCGATTTCCAGCGCTTCCGCGGTATTACCCAGCCCCGTCGTTTCGGTATCCAGAAAGAGCGGCGCCAGACTCAGCCAGTCGTGTGCCCGCCGTGCCATCCGGCCACTGGTGCTGTTAAGCCGGGACAGGACGGAAAGACGCAGGCCGGCCAGCTGCTGCTTCTCAGTCGGCGGCCGTTTTTCCCGCATCGGAACACAGTCTGCAATGCGGTATACGGCGTACTTGCCGCCATAGGCGCTTTTGTACCATTTCACCGGCTCAGCACCGGGAGCCGGCTTCATTCTGAATTCATCGCGCAGGCGCCCTTTCGTGAAGCACCGATCGCCGGCTATCGCCTCAGCGCGTCGTGTGGCCAGCTCATCATTCTTCATGGTTATTCCATCTCCGTCAGGCGTTTGTGATAAACCTCTCTGGCGATCTCCAGGCCTGCCTCTGTCAGCCCAAACGCGAGCGTCAGTGACTGATTATCCCGGTATTTGCTGAGCAGGCCGTGGCGGTTCAGCGTATGGCAGGAGCGACGAAAATTGGTATCGGCAACGGGCTGGAGGCGTCCCTTATTGAGGATGCTGAAAAGCTGCATCGCCGGGAACGGGCCCGCCAGCTGACGTTCTGCCAGACCATACAGAACAAACAATACGTCTTTTTGCACACCGGAGAGCCGCATCGAGGGGGCTTTACTTTGCATCTTATTCATGTGTCACATCATTAAGGAATTAATGAAAAAGTAACCTAATTGATGTGAGGCATCAATAATATTGTGTTCATAACGGGAAATCAGAAGTCCGAAAAAGAAAATGCCGCTCTTGACGGCGGCTTGTTTTCCCTGGTGTCGGGAGAATTATGGTTTCTGGCTTAGGTCAAGGCGCATGGCGCTGTCTGTGATCTGATCCAGTGCTGTCGTCAGATGCTGACTCCGCCCGCCGTGATAATCCGGCCAGGGAAGAAAGGGTTTTGACGCATCAGACATGAACATGATACCGGTCGGGCAGCGCCACTCCGTAGGGGTTCCCTTGTTGTAATGAACCAGCAGTACCGAACGGTCGCACTGCACGTCATTACTGTCATCGTTGTTCAGCACAAAAGTGGCCACGATGCCGGCATCGGGCCTGGACACGAAAAGCAGGCTGTTGGCAAAAATAACGGTAATCACCACTGAGGCAATGGCCGCACCGGTATACCAGAAACGGCCGTTTTTCCAGGCACGATAGCCATACAAGATGCACAGCAGAATGGCGGCGGCGATACCTGCCCACTGCGCACCAACGGACAACCTGGAGAGTGCATCCATCGAAACAGGCCGGCTCAGCGTATAAAATGTGGCAAAGAAAGGTGATGCCAACGCCAGCGTTAACAGAACTAAGGCGAGCGGTATGAAGCGGTTGCCGGCGAAACTGCCATTGCCGATCGCCGTCATCGTGCGGAACATCTCACTTAGCGCCAGGATCATCATAAAACTGCATAAAGCCATGTATAACATTAAAACCTCTCCTTACTGCCCGCGTGATAGGGTCGTATTTCCGGCTAATTCCAGATAGTCCCGGCCCTTATCGTGGTGCATAGCCCTCTTCAGCCAGTGCTTTCATGATCTGGTTGATTCCATCCATCATCAGATATGCCTCAATATCTGACGTCGCCAGGCCGCGGCAGTCACTGAATCCCAGACGCTTAACCAGTTGCGCTAGAGCCTGCGCTTCTCTGTGTGTCAGCTGTATATTCACTTCAACGGGTTTTTCGTGGCGAATTTCATCTTTCATGGTCAGAGTCCTTTTTTGATGTTTCGTGAAATGTACCAGGCTTCTTTTGCCTGAGCTACAGCCCAGATCCAGACGAGAGTTGACACAATGCACAGCCCCGTCATGTTCCAGAAATGACCTGTCGTATATTCATGGCCATGAAGCAGGAGGCCGGCGCCGGCCGCCAGGCTCATGACCAGGAAAAGGACGGCTGCGCCGGCGTGATAAATGATGCTGAACATGTAAAACCCCCTTCTGGCGACGGTAGCGCCAGTCTCTGTCTGTATTAAATGGTCGCCGCCTGCCGGGCGTCTGCCTGCATCATGGCGTCAATCAGGGCGCCGGCGCAGGCAATATTCAGGCACGTCATGTTCGATTTCAGGGTCGCCATCATGTCCGCGCGGCTTCTTTTCAGAAACGGCTGCAGCGGACCACGATAGCCCTGTGAGGTCACGATAATCAGCTGAGTGGCCGCATCATGCAGTGCCGGCACGCCGGCCAGAATATCCTGCTCAGCCGCGCTGATATACACGGGTGAACCGGCGATCACAAAGCGATCGTCCGGGCAGCGTTGCATCAGCTCAGCCAGGGAGGCGCAGCGGCCCGCCAGCGGGGGCCGTGCCGTCAGTGAGCCCCAGACGGTCGCCGGCGCGAAGGGCATGGCGTGAAACGTTGCCTCATACGCGACCGCCGGATCGGTATGGTGGCGCAGCCCCAGACCGGCCGACATGGCCCACAGCTCGATGCCCGGCCACCGCGCCGCGATACCGCGGGCACGCAGCCAGTGTGCGCCCCGGTAAAGCTCTCCCGTTTCCAGCACCCTGCCAGGACGGCGGGCAGCCTGGGCGATCAGCCTGTACCAGCCGTCAAAGGCGTCATCAAGGGAAGCGTCGCCCGGAAAAACGGTATCCTCCACGCTGCCCGCCTTGCGCCGGGTACAGGTGGTGATGAGGTGAAGACGTTTGTTCATTCAGTGCCTCCCGGCCCTAATCCTGCCCCGGCCGTGCCGGCTGGATTTGACGCAGTATTGTTGTTGCCTGCCATCCCGTAAACCCAAAGGTATCGGCCAGTTCGCCGGGCAGTGACGCGGCCAGGCGCGGCAGTTCGTCCGGGGATTCATTGTGAAAGACAAAACTGACCCCCTCATCCCTGATGCGCGACATCAACATTGCAATAAGCCGGTGCGGTCCCTCATGGCTGGCGTATTCCGTGACCTTTTCAGTAAACCGCCGGGGATTGCTGCAGCTGATACCCCGGTCGGCCAGGAACGCCAGAAAGCGCTGCAGGAAACCGGGGAGATCCCTGGCGGTCAGGGCGGGTTTCAGCACCGCTTCTGCCTGGGCCTGTGTGAAGCCAAACGCCGCCGCCAGCTCAGGGGAAAAGTCCGGCGTGTCAGCGCTGGCCTCAAAAATGACGCCATCGTTTATGGCCTGCTGCATGTCCGGGGGCATATTCCCGATCATATTTTCACGCACGCCCCATGCACGGCCGGCGCTTTCGGTCAGCCTCTGCGGATCGCTGCAGCTGACGCCCCGCTCCGCCAGGAATGTCAGGAAACGTTGCAGGACGGCGGCGCCGATCTTGCCGGAGATGGGCGCTTCCCCGGAGGGATAGAAGACCCTGACGTTGGTGTTATCCAGTAAGGCCTGTTCAGCGCCGGCGCCGGACCCGGTGCTTTTTCCGCTCCGCCAGGCCGTATTATTTCGACTGACGATGGCAGGATCGACATGTTCGCTGTCTACGATGCTGTTAATGAACGTCACTGACTGTTCTTCGCTGAAATCAAAGTCGCGCTGTAACAGGGACAGCAGCCTGTCATGCCAGTCATCTTTCACGCGACTGGCGGCATTAACCATGAACGTGACGTTCAGTACACCGGCCAGTAAACAGGCAGCCTGGTCGGCCACATACAGGCTGAAGTACTCCAGTACCGCCTGTTCAAATGCAGCGGGATCGCAGCAGACCACTTCCACAGCTCCCAGCGACTGCAGAAACCGCCGGGTGTTTTCGGTCACAGCGTCGGCGGGATTAAGGGCGATGGCGCGGCCGCGCTGTGACTGGATGTCAAATGTGACGATACGCTCCGTGACGGGCATCCGGCCGTGATCGGCGATGAAGCGGTAAAGCTGCTCCACCGCTTCCGTGGCGGTCATCCCCATTGCCTCCAGACGCAGTTCGGCGCGTTTCTTCAGCTGCTCATCGAGACGCACGGTCAGCTGGGCGTTTTTGGCCCGCTTTTTACGTTCAAAAAAACCGGTCATGCTCCTTCCTTTTTGTACAGTCATCTGGCTTTACATAATGTACAGCCATTTGTACCGCACTTTTGCGCGCGGGACCACATTTTTTCGCCGTTGCGGTTTAACGGTATTCTCCGCAGCGCCCCCACTTATCCACCGTTTCTGTGGATAACGCTATATGTAGTGGCTCCTTCAGCTGGAAACGGCACAAGATATGGTGTCCGCGCCGGCAGCCGCGCGGCCGCTCCCCTGCCTTCCCCTCCCTGTTGATTTCGTTTTTTCCGGTATTTACGTTTTTTCCGCAACGGCGGCGCCGGCGAAAAGGTATTTTCCGGTGGTTGCAGGCGTAAAAGTCACAGGGTGAAAAGATAAGGGGGCGAATCATCCGGCGGGGTAAATCGTGCGGTCGTCACGCAGCGTGATGATTACTGGTATGTCGCTTCATTGAATTAGCTTTTAGTGCTAAATCTAAATATTTATAATTTACGCAATAATCCTAATTTATTAGAGTGTGGTTATTCAGTAAACAACGGCAAGCGGAGTGAACGGGATGGAATATGAAGCGTACAAGGTTCGCGGCTACGGCTTCGGACTGAATAAAGAGATCACCGGCGTGCTGGGTCGTTACCCCACGCAGGAAGAGGCGCAGAAGGTCGCGGACGACTACACGCAGGCCTGCCTGCGGGATAACCTGCCGGACAGTTACGATATGGGCATGGTCCGGCCGGTCGCTGCCGGCGAATCTGCTGCCCTCGATCCGGACGTGTTTCGGGGTCCGGGCGCGCCGTTCCTGATGGATGCCGGCCAGATAACCACGGGTCACACGGTATGCCTGGGCAAAGCGGCGGATGGAAAACGGTTTTATTTTGGCGGGGAGCATTCCGATGGCCACCAAACATATAAATGATGAGCTCTGGAATCGCATTGAGGCGCTGACCGTCAAAGCTAACGCCAGGCATGGGTTGTTGCGGCCGATTAAAGAGGCTGAAGTACTGCATCTTGTCCTGCAGCGTGGCCTGGAACTGCTTACGGACGACGATCTGCTGCAGCTGGGCAAGTACCGGCGGCCGATAGGATTTGTGCTGCGTCGTCCGGGCGTGGAAATGGTGAAGCTGGATATGCTGAATATGGCAGATGCGGCAACCGTTCTTCTGCGCAGTGGACCCGCAACGCTGTGCATCTGGAGCCGCGACGATATCCTGCGCGAGGCCAGTGAAGCGGTGATCCGCGAACGGCTGCCGGATGCAGCCCTGCTGTCGGAGGGGGATGACCGGGCCCGGTTCCAGACGCTGCTGCCCGGATTCTGGAACGCCGCGCACCGGGGGGAAACGGCCGTGATTTCCCTGCGGGCTGACAGTGCGGATTACGCGATTGCGCGTATAACCGATCTGATGTGTGAAGCCCTACTGGGTTATAAAGGGCAGCGGGCCTGGAGGCCAGCTGAAGACGAACAGGGGGAATAACATGGTGACTCAGCCTATGGTGCTTCTGGGCGCGGTACACCCCGTAGCGGGTTATCTCTTCCTGGAGGTGATCCCTGACAGTGAGGTTGGCTTCGTTGATATATATCAGCTGACCGACCGTCTTTATGTTGGCGATTATCTGGTCATTAACAATCCGGAATGGCGGCGGCGTGAACCTGCATTTGACGGCCGGCCGTGGGATGAATGGGTGATCCGTGAACACCTGACCCGCATAGACTGGTATTCGAATGACACCATTCTGAGGTTATGTCAGAGGCACAATCTGTCATGTGCTGACCTGCAAAAGTGGGGAGAAAACGTGGCACGCTGGAAGGATGTACCGGTGATGGTAGCGCGTGAAGAAGACGATGTGTCCATCACACTTCTTTCAGGATTTACAGATAACTGATGATGCATACACAAAAGGCGTCCAACTGGTGAGGAAGGGCGCCTTTTAATTATAGACCTTTTTATTACTTAACTTTCTGTCGGAGTAAACGGAAAATTAATCTGTTAATCACTGCGAGTATAAATCCCCGATAAGCGTGGTGCAACTCCCTATCAGAAGTTACCGCCGGTGGTTGAATCCAGTGCCCTGAACAGGCTGTCCTGGGCTGCTTCCAGCAGACGACCTGGCAGACGGAGTTCATTCACGCGGTAACTCTGCCCGGTCTGTGTGGTCACTGTGAGGTAATACTGATCGTCAAACTGCTGACCGGCACCGATATGCACGATGGTGGCCGTGTCGATCCAGCACAGGTTTGTGCCTTCCGCGTCCTCAAGTGGTTTGATTCGGCCTTTCAGCCACTTCTGCGGGCGACCCGGCCGGCATTTGATCGTGATGCCGTGCTTATAGCCGCGGGTTCTGGCCACAAAGGCCGCTATTTTATCTTCATCCAGATCCTGCGACGGGGTGAGCTTACTGAAGCTGGACGGAGAGAAGGTGTACTGCAGTTCTTCAAACAGGTTCAGGTACGTGGCTTCATCATCCAGGCTATCCCCGCTTTCTTTCAGCATGGAGCCCCAGATCCTCTCCATTTCGCCCTTCAGCGCCAGTTTAACCGCCTCAAATTCTTCCTGATGTTCATCGTAGTAGTTGATATCCATCGTGTCTCCTGTTGTGTTTACGGAAAATTTGTTGATTTAATATACATAAAAAATGTTCAAATATGAACATTTTCAGGCTATAAATACAGGCTGAATATGACAGGCTAATCCCCCAGGATTCGGAACGGAGCTGAGATAATGAAGAAACAACTTATTGCCGGCGTCATGCTGGTTGCGGCGCACGCCGCCGGCGCTGCGCAGGGTGATGATATGGACCTGCAGCAGATTTACACGGAGGCGGGCATTCAGGGGATATGCAGCGCCGGGATGCTCACCGTGCCGGAAGAAGCCAGGGATGAAGTCGTCCCGCAGAACGTCAGACGCCTCCTGGTTCAGTGTGCCTATTTCGATGAGCAGCAGTTGCGCCGGCGTGCCGGTCTGCCGGTACAGACATTTGACCACTGGCGTGGCCGTCATGCGGTCCTTAATCTGTCGTCAGACCAGGTATCTGATGCGCTCTGGCTTTCAGCGTGGCGTGACTTCCGGGCACAGCTGGCATCGGTTTACCCGGCCCCGGCAGAAAAAAAGGCACTGGGGGAAGAGGCCGTACCCGCCGGCACGAAGCCCGGCACTGAGCATGGGAGCGCGGCGGATTGACCGGCTTTGACTTGATCCTGTGGCGACGGGGGCTGAACTGGACCCAGGAGCGCGCCGCGGCTGAGCTCGGTATCAGCCGTACCAGCCTGGTAAAATATGAGGACGGTGAGACAGTACCCCGGACCATACAACTTGCCACCGTCGCGCTGACGCTGAAAGCGGAATGGCCCAACATGAAAACCATGAGCAAAGACAGGCTGCTGCGGCAGCTGAAGTATGAAGTGCTGAGGATCGATAATGAATGAGTTTATCCATGTAGTCGGCTCATTTATCCTTGCGGGTATCCTGCTGTATGGCCTCTGGCAGGGCACACGGCGACGCCGGCGACGCCATGAACGGAAACAGGCCAGCGCGGTGCGTGTGATCGATAAAATTAATACGTTCCCGCATTTCGGGCAGAAAATTGCCTATCTGCGCAAGATAGATCCGTTTGTGTTCGAAGAGCTGCTGCTTGAAGGTTTTGAACGCAGGGGCTTTGAAGTGATCCGTAACCGGCGGTATACCGGTGACGGCGGGATTGATGGCCGTGTGAAGATTGACGGCCAGACCTGGCTTATCCAGGCCAAGCGCTATACCAGCTACATTGCCGTTGGCCACGTTCGTGACTTCAGCGACCTGCTGAACGCCACCGGAGGCCGCGGATTTTTCTGCCATACCGGCAAAACGCGCGAAGGCACCAAAGAACTCATTCGTGGCGACAGCCGCATGATCCTGGTCAGTGGCCAGAAGCTGCTTGACCTTATTGCCACCGATGCGCCGTTTATCCCTTATCCGGGATACCGGCCACCGGCCGAAATGGTTCATCCTGAACAGGAGATGACATGAAACTGAAAGGATACGTTGCCGCCCTGCCGGCACTGCTGCTGACAGGGTGCGCCATGCTACCCGGACAATCCACCGATTATGACCGCTTCTGTAACGTCTCTGGCATCGCCAGCCACGGCGAAACCTACCGTGTCAGTGACAGCCAGGACTTCTGGTTAACCCCGAACGGCCGCTATCTCAGCCAGGCTGAGTACAGCAGTCCGGCAGATACGCTTCAGAAACTGACGGGCGTGGTCAGTGGTGAAGATCCTGACCAGGTGCGGAAGAACGCCGTCAGGGTAAGGGTGTTCCGTGTTGAAAGTGAGAGCGCCAGTAAAGGCGCGTGCCTGCCCGTGCGTTATGACGATAAAAACGCGCGGCGGAAAATGGATTCGCTGGCTAACGGCCGCCGTATGATGGTGTACAGTGAAGATGAAGGCCAGTCTGGCCAGCAGATTTACAATAAGAGCCGCGGTGCCGGCTTCAGTTACAGGTTGCTATGAGTGGATTGAAAGGCCGCCGCATCAGTGCGGATATGTTTGCCATAATGCTGAAGATATCTGCCGGGCAGCTGGTTTTTGCAGCCCGGCATGACAAGCCGTTACGCGGACTGACCCTGCCCCCTTACAGAATCGAAGGCGGAAAAAGCTGGAGCTCGACCACCTCAACACGGAGCATGACGTTTGATATGCAGGAAGCGGTCGATTTCAGCGAGAAATTTCATAAAATTCAGTCGCCTGACGGCTGATTAGCGGATTTTAAAAAATTGAACACTTTCCCCCTGCAAATTTCTCAGAATTCACGTAGCGACGCCATCGGGACCGGGCGCGTGACATATGCCTACTTCGATTATGCCGATGCGCTGGCGCTGCGGGAGATGGCCAGCCAGGCTGATTTACCCAAATACCTGCTGGCCCCGGAGGTGTCGGTGTTTCTGCGGTATGTGCCAGACCTGCGCCAGCAGGTCCTTTTCGATACCCTCTGGAACACGGGCGCGCGTATTAATGAGGCGCTGGCGCTGACCGGCGCCAGCTTTCAGCTTGACGGTTCCCGGCCGTTTGTCCGGCTGAAGACGCTTAAACAGCGTCAGCGTGGCCGCGGAAGGCCGGGCAAGGATGAAGAGGTGTTCCGTCTTGTTCCTCTGACCGATCCTCAATATGTCAGGAAGGTGCGTGAATTTCTGACCACCCTGCGTATTGGTAAACAGCAGCTGCTCTGGCCGGTGCAGAGTGATAACACGCCGCGTAACTGGATCAGGAAGGCACTGGACCTCGCAAAACGTGACTCTGTCACTTTTAGTATCCCTGTTACCTGCCACACGTTCCGTCACAGCTTCTGTATGCACCTGATCCAGCATGGGGTTCCGCTGAAAGTTGTACAGGCTTATGCCGGGCATTCCCGGCTGGAAACCACAGAAACCTACACGCGCGTGTTTGCGCTCGATGTCGGCCGTCAGTATGGCGTCCGGTTCAGCCTGCCAGACAGTCATCTAACGCTTCCGGAATAATCCGTATTCATCCCTGTTATTTCCTTATAAATCTAAAATAATCTCTCATCTTTCTATATCAGGCCGTTTTGAGGACGGCCTGACCGTCTTTTGTTGATTTTTATTCGGTATTTTTCTGTATTTTTCTATATTGGTGCGTCTTTTTGTCTTTACACGTCAGCACGGATGCGTAATAATCCATTTGAAAGCTGTATTTTTCCTGATTTCTACGGTTTTTTTCTAAATAATGTGAGGTTCAAAATGCGTATTTTTGTTGACGACGGTTCCACCAACATCAAACTGGCATGGATGGAAGACGGTGCGGTCAAAACGTTGATCAGTCCGAACAGCTTCAAGCCCGAATGGTCCATGACGTTGCTGACAGATTCATCGGTGCCGGCTTCCGCCAACTATGAAATTGACGGGGAAAAGTACAGCTTTGACCAGCTGAGCCCGGATGCCGTGCGCACCACGGAAACACGCTATCAGTACAGTGATGTGAATGTCGTCGCTATCCACCATGCCCTGATGCAGTCTGGCATTGAACCGCAGCCGGTTGATGTTGTGGTGACGCTGCCGCTGGGCGAGTACCTGGATGAAAACGATCAGCCTAATATGGCCAACATCGAGCGGAAAAAAGCGAACGTGAAGCGCGCGGTGGCCGTTCAGGGGCGTGAGAGCTTTACCGTGCGTAAAGTCAGCGTACTGCCAGAGTCGGTCCCTGCAGGCTTCAGTGTGCTGAAGGATCTGGACGATCTGGACTCCCTGCTGATTGTGGATATCGGTGGAACCACGCTGGATATCGCGCACGTTCGCAGCAAAATGTCCGGATTCACCAAGACGCATTGCGATCCTAAAACCGGCGTATCCATCATCACCGAAGCCGTAAAACATGCACTGGATACCAGTGTGAGCACCCGTACCAGTTCGTATTTTGCCGACCGTCTGATCCAGGCGCGAAATGACGAAACGTTTCTTTCCCGTTACCTCCAGAATGCTGACCAGCGGGCCCAGGTGATGAAGGTACTGCATGAGCGGGAAAAAGCCCTGACGCACCGTGTCACCGATTCAGTTGGCCGCTTTGCCGGCTTCACGCACGTCATGGTTGTCGGTGGCGGCGCCAGCCTGGTCGCCGGCGCAGTGAAGCAGGCCACGGGGGTGAGTGACGATCGTTTCTTCGTCAGTGATAACCCGCAATTCGATCTGGTTCTGGGTATGGTGGCAATGAAGGGCTGAGTATGACTGATAACCGTAAGTGCTCGTTTTATATCTACCCGGAGCGCAATGCGGCGGACCGGGTAGCCGACGGCTTTCTTGAGAAACTGCCTCAGAAAGAGCGTGGCCGCGCGATGCGCGCCATGATGCTCTGTGGTGCCGCGTTGATGAAGCAGGACGAACGCCTGCCGTTCCTGATCGCTGAATTCCTGACGGAGAGCACCTCGATGCAGGATATTCAGCGGATCATCAGCAGTACGCTGCCGCAGCAGGATACAGGAGAAATGGCGCGTCTGGTTGAGGCGTTTCTGCAGGCCACCGGCGGTGGCAGCAATACGGTGTCGCCGGCAGGCGGCGCTGCGCCGGAAAACAGTCCCGCCGTGGCTCCCGAACCGGCAGCACCGGAGGATAAGAATCTGGAAGAAACCCGTAAGAACGTCCAGCATCTGTTCCCGGATGATGATTAAGGGGGCAGCGTGAAAAAATATGTGCTGTTAACCCTGACCCTCATCGCCGGCGCCGTGGCAGCAAACCCGGTAACAGCGGCCGGCAATGTTCAGGCGCAAACTGCGACTGAAGTTAAAACCGGGTTTTCACCCGGCGGGACCGCATTAAATCTGGTTCTGGATTCAATCGACCACGCGCAGCATGAGATTCTTGTTGCCGCCTACAGCCTGACCAGTCGTCCTGTTGCCGGCGCGTTGCGTGCCGCAAAAAAACGGGGAGTATCGGTGGTGGTGGTGGCCGATCGCAAAGCGAACGACAACCGGTACACCGAAGTGAACTTTCTGGCCAATAACCGCGTGGCGGTGCGGATCAACGATAACTACGAGGCCATGCATGATAAATTCATGGTCTTTGACCGCCGCGCCGTCTTGACCGGATCGTTTAACTTCAGCGCCAGTGCAAACAGTCGTAATGCGGAAAATGTGGTGCTGATCAGCGGCGCGCCTGCAGTAACTGAAGCCTACGTGAACGAGTTTTCCCGTTTATGGGGCGAAGGAAAGGACGTGGCCCCACGGTACTGACCTACAGCAGCGGCAGAAACTCTGCCGCCTGATTTTTAACTTGATTTATATGGCTCATTCGTCGTATTATCAAGGCTCATTTTTCGGTAGCGCCCCGACTGGCGAAGGAGTAAAACCATGCAATCATTCCCCCTGTTCGTTTCCCGTGTCGTACCTGTGATCACCCTGAGCCATTGCCTGCGGCAGCGGCGCTGGTCCCTGCACAACACGCCATGCCAGATTGACCTGAGATCAGGTTGTCACCTGCGCTCACAGCCTTTCGGCACGCTATCCAGACGGGAAATAAGCGACCGGCCACCGGCTATGCCCCGCGGTTACTGGTTCAGGCAATGCAGCCGGGATGTCATGTTTACGGGGCGCATCGATCAGGCAGATCCTATGAAACAGGTCTATTACAACGAAGGCTGGAGCGGTCCGAATAAGTATACGTTTGAAGTTTATCAGCTGGAGAACGGGAGTTACCGGGCGCTGGCCCGCAAATGGAATGGCAAAATCAACAAGGTGCAGCAGGAAACGCAGTACCTGTCTGACACGCGGGAGGGGCTGAAGCACCAGGACTATCCCCGCACGCGCCAGGTGAAAATTTTTCTGAATTCAGACTTCTGGGAGAAGGGTAATGATTAAGATGGTTAGCGTCGTTCCGCAGCCGGAAACAGTGAAGACGCTCCGGGAAAAAATGGGCATGACTGAAACCGCATTAGGGGCTGTCATGGGGTACGAACTGCGCGCATGGCAGCGTAAGGAAGCTATCAGCGACGATCTCAGCCAGTACAACAAGACCAGTCTTCGCCCAGGCGAATATAACATGCTGATGCTGATCGCCGGCGTGCATCCTGATTACCGCCTGAACAGGGCATTCAGTCCGGATGATATGGTCAAAGATCCCGCCACGGCCGAAGACGTTCGCCGCCTGCGTCTGGCGCTGGGGCTGAAGCACGCTGAAATTGCAGCGCTGTTTGGCTATAAACCGGCGTCATGGCAAACCAAAGAAAAGGCTGCTCAGCGCGGCGTAAAGCTCAAGACCGGGGAATTCAATTTCCTGTTACTTCTGGCCGGTGAGCATCCGTCACTGCAGCTGGTTGAGAAGGCGAAATAAGGCCCGCGGCGACCAGAGAGGACCCTTTATGATCACCACACGCCGAATGTTAATGCTGTATGCCTGCCTTGTGCCCGTAGCCCTGACAGGGTGTGATCTGGCTGATTATTTCCAGAATGTGCCACAGCCCGTGCCCGTGATTTCGCCCGGCTATCAGGTTGATATCGATGGCCACCCGGTCCGAATATCAGGATTTGATGACTGCCCGCGGGAAAAAGATGAAGCCCGGCACGCAGCTGCACAAGATGAGAAAGGCTGCATTGTGCTGTCTGCAGAGCGTTCCGAGGTGAAGGTCAGACTGTATCAGCCAGCCGGCGCCGTCACCGAAACCTGGCGGATCATCCGGGAAAAAGACGCTCGCCAGAACGATATTATTCGCCTGCAGCGCCCGAACGGTGCGCTTGTGATGCAAAATTTACAGGGGAAAGAGTCTCCTTAAATCAGGAAAAAAACAAAATTAACTTGATTTATATGGCTCATTAGACGTATAATAATTACATCGAAAGGCAATCCGGTCTTTCGACGGTAGCGCCCCGACCGGCGCAGGAGTCACCTTATGACTGCTCTCAATTCTCAGCAACAGGCTGATGTTGCCCGCTATATCCGGGAACATGGCAATAAAACCGTTATTTCCCCTGAATGGTCACTTATTTATTTCTCGCTGTGTCAGTGTGAATTACATCAATCGCATGAAGCCATTATTTTTCATAATGGCCGACCTGCAGGGCTATTTCTTCTGAATGAAACAGGCGAGCTCACCGAATTATATCTGCTGGGTTCGCTTTCTGACATTCTCACCGCCGCGGCGGTCAACAAATAGCTTTCAGGGAGCAAATACAATATGACCATGCAATCAGAACTTGTTTTTACTGATCCTATGCTCAACGTCGTTATTGCTGAAGTTAAGCGTTTTAATTGCCCGCTTCTATTTGTCAAAGATCATGGCGTGTATGTGATGGCGGCGAAAGGTGAGAAAAACAGTAATGGGATGCACAATGTCTGTTACGCCAATGGTTTCAACCCGGATACAACGGATTTTGACGAGCTCTGGGACCGGATGCGTGATGCCTGTGGCGGAGATGATTTTTGCGAATCCCTGGAGCTCGATCCGAGGTCGATTGAACTTCTCAGCCGTACCAAACCCTGCCTGAAAATTATGCTTTCAGAGACGGAACTGGAAGTTATTGCAGGGGGACAGAAATAAACCATAAAAGCCCGTTAAATCGGGCTTTTTTATATATCACTGTATTTACATCTAGGACAAAATGTCCTATTATATATTTGTGGCCGGGCATGGTGCTCAGGTCCCCTAACGAGGGAAATATATGAAATTTTCAGCAGAAGAACTCAACATTATCCGCCAGGCGGACGCCATTATTGCCGGTAAAATTACCACAACGGATTTTATCACCGGCGCCGACGCCGCGCGTTCCTTACTGCGGTTTCGTCTTGCTGCAGAACCACGCGAATCATTCTGCGCGTTCTTTCTTAACTGCCACAACGGCGTGATTGCGTTTGAAGAACTGTTTAAGGGAACTATCAGCAGCGTCACCGTTCATCCGCGTATCGTCCTGCAACGCGCCCTGCATCATAATGCCGCCGCCGTGGTACTGGCGCATAACCATCCTTCCGCTAACACTGCACCCAGCCAGGCTGACAAGCTGATCACAGAGCGTCTGGCGCAGGTGCTGGGGATGGTTGATGTCAAAGTCCTCGATCACCTGATTGTGGGCGGCAGCGATATTTACTCTTTTGCTGAACATGGTCTGATTTGATAACCGCGGCCGCACAGTGGTGCGGCCGGCTCTGGAGGCTTGCTATGGGCAATAAATATACCGTGCCGCTTAACGTGGGCGCGATCCGCGAAAGCTGTTTCCGTCCCGCTGATAAATGGACCCCGCCGACGGGGGATGAACTCCGCTATCTGCTGGAAAATGTGCTCAACCTGAGTCAGGAGGGGCTGGCGCGATATGTCGGCGTGAACGGCAGAACGGTGCGCCGCTGGGTGAACGGAGAAAGTGACATCGCGTATTCCGTCTGGTGCGTCCTTTGCATCGATGCCGGCTTACCGCCGATCTGGAAATAGCAGCGCAAAACACCGACGCGCAAACGTGCTTCCTGAACGTATCGGATATACGAAGGAAATATTATGAATACTGATAACTATTTTTTCAGAGTACCGGCCACACGCGGAATACAGGGCGGCATAGAACAATACATGCTGACGGTTCCTATGGTCGTGTTACGTCGTATTCTTGCAATGGACAATGATGGCGATGTTATGGATCGCAGCCAGCGAGAAGCGAACAAAACGCGGGCAAAAAAAATACGGAATTATGTTGCCGGCGCAACATCAAAACGAGCTCCCTATATTTTGCCGTCAATTACCGGAAATATTGATAGTCATGTTGAATTCCTTCCCAGCGAACTCTCGCCGGCAGTGGGGATTCTTAAAATTCCGATGGACGCTGATTTAAAATTATTCGATGGCCAGCACCGTGCGCTGGGTATTTTTGAATTTGTACGCGATTATTCCAATACGGAAGATACGATCAGCTTGTTGCTTACCGTTGGCCTGCCACTTGAGTTACGCCAGCAGTTTTTCGCTGATATTAATAACAACGCGAGCAAACCGGCAGCGGCGATCAGTATGGCATATAACAACAATGATCCGGTCAACCAGCTGGCAATGCATCTGGCCCGAACCGTCACCGGGCTGGCGGGCACAGTGGATTTTGAACACAACGTGGTCCCGGCGAAAAGCTCACGGCTGATCAGCTTTAAAGCACTGAACGATGCGACGAAAAAAATGCTCAACCTGCGGGCCAACAGCATTCCCTCGACGCAACAGCGTGATATGGCAGAAAAGCTCTGGACTGCCTGGGCACAGGCGATGCGCTGGAATGATATTGCCCAGGATGATATCGCTGCGGAGTACCGTCAGGAGGCGCTGGGACTGCATGGCATCATGATAAATGCGATCGGTATGGCAACGGCCAGGATGTTACGGCACAGAACACCTGAAAGCATCGAGAACCTTCTGGCCTGTGCGGAAAACGGTGACAACGGTTTTCATTATCGGGAGTCGTTTGTACCTGAGTGCTGGGAAGGGAAGTGTGTTGATCCGGAGACTGGCACCATTAAAACTGACCGGCGGGCGCTTGAAGCAACGGCTGAAGCGTTGCAAAAGCTGATAGACCCGTTCGCAGATGCGCTGTGGTTGCGTGCTTATCTGCCAGCTGAAGAGGCGAGTGATACGGCATTACTGAAATATGCTGCTGACATCGAGTGTTATAAGCAGCGCACAGCCGTGCCGATGATCAATATCGTGGAGAAGCTGAAGGCGCTGGGTGACGGCGAACCGCAGTTCAGAGCGTCGGTGCTGGCTTCCCGTGATGGGCTAAGCCGCTATCTGGCCGGGGCTGAATGCTGACGCGGTGGTTGCCGCCTGCAGGGCATTACGGGCATCGAACCCGTATTGCCCTGAAACGCGCTGAGCCGCTCTCTGGGCGCGCATTTAAAAAACATGTACCCATCATCGTTTTTATGACTTTGACGAGTCCTGCCCCCTATTCTGGCCCTTTCTGATGTGATCCCGCCCTGGTGTCTGCCAGTTAACTTAATTTTGACGCCCGCACAGCGTGTCTTCCCTGTTCATTTCTGCTCAGTTGCCGGCGTTTTCTGGCAGGCCTGCCGTACTAAAACACCTCTGGGCCCCTTCGGCTCCTGCCCGTCGTGCAGTCGTCAGCCACACTTCGCTAGCCAGGCAAAGCCTGGCAGCTCCGCCGAACCCCCTGCGGGGTTTCGGGCTATCGCTAGTGTCTGATGCCTGAACCCCTGCACCATGCCGGCAAAGCATCTTCATCGGGCTGATGGGGATCTGAAAAGCAAAATTTACAGGGAAAGGAGTCCAGGAAAAAACAAAGAAAATTAATCAGATAACGCTTGATTGCTATGGCTCATTAGACGTATAATAATCACATCGAAAGGCAATGAGGCTTTTCGCGGTAGCGCCCCGACTGGCGCAGGAGTAACAAATTATGAGTAAAGCACTGACCCCCTCCCAGCTTAAAGCTGAACTGGACACGCAGAAAGATGCGCTGCTGAAGGCGTGCCTGTATGCCCTCAACGAAATCCCTAACCGTCGTTTAAGTGGCCCGTATGCGTCCACGTATGCGCTGGCCGAGCAGGTCAGTAAACTGCTTCAGCGCTGCAAATAATCATTGATGGGCTGGCATTGCCAGCCCTGTTCAACGCTAACGGTAGCGCCCCGCATGGCGCAGGAGTCTGAAATGTCATCTAAAAATACTCTCCCGTCGGTCGATCTGATGTCCTGCCAGCATGGCGGTGAAGTGATCCCGTCCATTGCTATTGAGCGCATCATTTCGTTGCGGGATGAAGGAATCCGCGTCTATCTCGACGGCATAGACAAGCTGCGAAAAGCGCGCGATCTGATGCAGCAGGCCGGAGGCTGTCAGTACCTGTATGACTACGACAAAGCCGTTGAGAGCGCCATCAAATGGAGCGACACCACGCCAGATCAGGCCGAAACGGCTATTTCCCGCGTTATCGACGGAAAAATCTGGGATCGGCTGATGACGGAAACCGGTATGTATACGCTGATGAGCAACAAGCAACGTCAGGAATGGGATCGGCAGGTGGCAGGCAAAGAAATGCCGCCGATAACGCTGGATAACGTTATGAGTACGTTCCGGCACCTGAACGCAAGCAAGGCTGATACCTTCACGCAAGGGCTGATTGATATCTTTAAATCCCTGTCGTGGGATTATAAAACCAATAACCCCTGCATGTTTGGCAAGCGTATCATCATCGCGCCGTTGCTCGATGTCTGGCGCAGTGGCTGGGTGCGCTTCAGCTCAGACGGGCACACCAAAATTGACGATCTGGCGCGGCCGTTCTACGTGCTGGACGGGCGTAACGTGCCTGATTACCGTGTTTCTGACGGTGCCAAACTGGATGCCTTTTTCAGTGAAAACCAGTTCAACGGTAAGGTGTTCGAGTGTGATTACTTCAGCGTGCGATATTACAAAAAGGGCAGCGCGCACATTACGTTTAAACGCCCGGATCTGGTTGAGAAGATCAATAATCTGGTTGCCAGTCACTATCCTGGGATGTTACCCCCTCGCGTGTAATGCAGACGGCAGGCCGCATTTGCGGCCTGAAATATAAACAGGGAAAGGAAGTATTCCCCGGCCTGAGAAAATCACGCCGGGCATGAATTTATTGCTTGATTAATATGGCTCGTTAGACGTATGATAATCACATCGAAAGGCAATCCGGTCTTTCGACGGTAGCGCCCCGACTGGCGCAGGAGTAATAAACATGGCTATTCAATCCCTTCAGTTCCGTAACGGCTCCGTTTCTCTTGGTGATGTTTTTGTTTCCAGCTGGGGTTATGAGCAGACAAATACCTGTTTTTATCAGGTGATCGCCCTGCGCGGTAAGAAAACCGCCGTACTGCGCCGCATCGCTGCGCAGCAGGTGAAAGCAGACAGTGCGATGTCTGGTGAGTTAAAGCCGGTATTGAACGACTTTAAAGGCGAACCCGTGACCCGCCGCATCCGTGAAAACCATGAGCATCCGTCTGTCAGCATTGACGAGTACGAACAGGCTTATAAGACCGATCCTAACGAAAGCCATTTTTACAGCACCTGGGGCTGACCGCCTGCTACGCCCCGCAAGGGGCGTATAGTCGAAGACTTATTCAACCAAAACGTGAATACTATGCGAAATAACAAGGCGCTCAGGACGCAGATACATGGCGGAAACAGTTTATCAGGCACGGAGGCGTTTTTACCTTCTCCGTTTTCGGCGCAGTCGTAACCCGGACACACTGGAAAAAATGTACGAATCCATGCGGGATCGTGGACAGGTGCCGCCGGAGGACACCGAGGCTTTTGAGGCTGCCGCCGACCATCGCCGTGCAGAGCTGGCATCGGGACGCATCTGGGATAAGATCCCGCCGCATGTCTGGCAGTATGTAAAATAATCACAGCGCCCCTACAAGGGGCGTTTTTTTGCTTGTGTATATGGCTCATTAGACGTATAATGTTTTTACTGATTCAAATCAGTACCTTCCTAAACAGCCTTACAGGTGCATTATGACCTCTTCTGAAATCCTCCATAACCTCCCTCAGATTATCACGGCCGTGGCCGCCCTCATTACAGCCATTACCGGGCTGATTAAAGTCATGAAGGATAAGGGTAAGGACTGAACCGCCGCAGGGGGCGACAGCCCCCTGCATCCCTAACCGGCAGCGCCCCTACTGGCGCAGGAGTAAAAAAAGTGACAACGCTGCATATTCGAGAAATTCCCACTGATGGAGCGCCGCCTATCTGTGCAGGCCGCTCAATCTCAGATGATGACCTTTGCGCCTCATGCCAGCATCTCGACTATCGCCCTGGGCACCTCAGCGCCTGCCTGCTGTCAGGTTGCGGGCGTGACGACTGGCCTTCAGAACTGGATGCAAACGGCTACAGCGTTGCCTGTAGCAGCTATGAGCGTGAAAAATCGCTTGATTAATATGGCTCATTAGACGTATAATAATCACATCGAAAGGCATCCGGTCTTTCGCGGCAGCGCCCCGACTGGCGCAGGAGTTTTACAATGCACGGTAACGTAAATGAAATTTGCGCAAGGCTTCTCGATAGTTTTGATCCACAGCAGCGGATCAGCCTGCTGATCTGGACTGCTGAAGATGTCCATGACTGCACCAGTGATATGAACCTCACTGACGATGAGGCCGAAGCCGTTCTGGCAGAAATCGCGGAATGCAGTTCACACAACCGTTATGGCGTCGGAAAAGATACCGTCTGGAGCCTGGCAAAGCAGGTGCGCGAAGATGCCGCCCGCGATCGAAAAATAGAGGTCAATGCCGAGGCGCTGCAAAAAGTCGTGGCGCTGGCGGCGCAGTTTATCCGGCTGGAAGAAATCCAGTCTGGTGAAGGAGCTGCACGCCGACTTTATCCGCAGGAGTCTGAGGCGCTGGAGTGCATCACGAAGGTGATTAACGGCTAATTCACGCAGTAACGCAGCGAACTTTCACGGTAGCGCCCCGACTGGCGCAGGAGGAAAAAACATGTCCCAGAATGAAGCCTATTACGACACGCTGGCCCTGATTGAAAAGGGGCAATGGTGTTTCGGCAGTATGGACGAAGAAAACGAAGAGCGGGCAATCAAGGCCGCTAAGGCGCTGGCGCTGTTTGCGCGCCTGAATGAGCAGGACTGCGACGGACACCCGGTTTCCGAAATCATCGTTGATTTTATCGCTAACCTGATGCACCTGGGGGAAGCGATAAATTTTCGTGTGCTCGATGAGGAAAGCGCGGTGATCCCGTTGGTCAGGATCGCAGCCGTACACTTTAACGCTGAAACAAAGTCATAGTAATCATGTGAATCAGAAGGGGGCAGGCGTGATCCTGCCCCCAAAAATGGACAGGGGAAAGAGTTCTCCCGCCTGAAAATATTCAGGCAGGCGGGAATATTTTGCTTGATTAATATGGCTCATTAGACGTATAATAATCACATCGAAAGGCAATCCGGTCTTTCGACGGTAGCGCCCCGACTGGCGCAGGAGTACAGAAAATGTCTACTGAACTGAATCAACCCGCCATCACTGCACGTATTATCCCCAATAACCGCCGCATGGCCTTTCTGCCACGCCTGTTCGGCGCCTGGTATCTCACAGGTGAGGCCGGTGTCTACAACCTCGCACGCTCTCTCTGCGCCGATTATCAAGGCGGTTCCTGGGAGTTCGTCGAACTGTCTTGCGGTAGCGGCTTCATGTACCCATTGAGCGCAGAGCGCTTCACGGTATCGGTTAGCGGTAACTGGTTCGAAGGGGAATTGTCCGCAGAAGCTACCGGTATCGTGCTGACCCTGTTCACCCTGAACCACATGATCTGGCACGCACATGATGAAGGCTATCAGCACATCTGCGACATGCTGATCACCCAGCAGGAAAAGCTCAAATTATATGCCGACCAGCACGCCGAAGCCGGCTTGATTTACCGCGCGATTGACTGAAACGGCGGCCCCCGCGAGGGGGCCAATACTGACAGGGGGAAAAATGTTAACACTAACTGATATTCGCGCCAGCAATACGGTGCTGGTTACGGAATTTGGCGGCGTGCGTGCTGTGCATTTCTGTCTGCATGAAAAATTAAGCGGTAGCGACAACGATCTGTGGTTTCCGCTTGCCAATGGGGCCGACCTGTTCGAGGCGCTGGAAAGCATTATGTGCATCAATTTTGCCGCTGCTAACGTTGTCTCGCTGGAGTTCCTGCGGCAGAACGGGAAGTGCAAAGACTACCGGATCACCTACAACAAGGCCAAATTCAAGCCATTAGGTTAGATATCTGGCATCATTTAATGTTCATATTTGAACAAAATTAAATTAAAAAAATACGTCTGATGAGTTGATAAAGTGGCTCATTAGACGTATAATTATTACATCGAAAGGCAGTTGAGTCTTTCGCGGTAGCGCCCCGACTGGCGAAGGAGTTGAAATGAAAGAAGCAGACCGAAAAAAAGTGAATGCCGTAATGGCAATTGCTGATTATCTCGGTGTAAAAAATCAAATCGAGGTGATCGAATACTCAGCTGAATCAGTGCAGGTTGAGTGGCGAAATCCTAAAACAAAACAGCTTATTCATCGTGATTACACTTTTGCAAATTCCTTTGTAAAAGACTTTGAAAAAGCCCTGAAATCGAACGTGAAGTTTTACTGATAAAGAGGGGGAGAAATCCCCCTTAATCCTCCCATTTTTTACTGATAAACATCAAATATATGAGGTGTATTATGTGGAAACGTGGCGAAAACAAAGTGATTCTGATGGGGCGTGCTGGCAAAGATGCAGAAGTGCGTTACACCCCAAACGGAACTGCCATTGCGAGCCTGACACTGGCTACAGAAATCAGCTACAGCGACAACGAAGGCAAAGAGCAAAAAGAAACGGAATGGCATGATATTGTCATTTTTGGAAAGAAAGCCGAAGCAGCTGGGAAGTACTTCAAAAAGGGTATGATGCTGTATTTTGTCGGGCGCATTCGTAATAACAAATGGCAAGGAACAGACGGCAAAATGCGCAGCAATAAGGAAATTGTGATCGATAATAACGGCGAAATGCAGATGCTGCCGGGAGATGGGCCACGTAACACCAGTGCAGAAGGTCTGGGAGGCACTGAAAATCATGATGAACCGCCGTTCCCGGATATGAATGATTACCCGCAGTGAGTATTTGAGTTAGAACGGCCCGCAAGACGCGGGCCACCAACCCAGAAGGGGGGAGTATGAATATCAGTGAACAATATCGGGTGGCGGTCGTCAGTACCGGCCATGTAAAAAAAGAAGACGCGGAGCTACTGGATAAGGTCTGTAACGATGACTTGTCCGGTCAAGGTTTGTTCTGGATCGAGAAAAATCGCTATGGGTGGATATTGCGTATTTCTGCTACTGAACAATGGCGAGAGGAATTAACCAGGGCGGGGGTCAGTGCAAGTGCTTTGGATAATATAGCCGCGTTAAATGGTGCCGGTTTCGACTGGATTTGGTTTGACCGGGATGCAGAACAGGTGCCAGAACTGACCGTTTGGGAGTGGTGAACCGGTTAAAAATATGCCTCGGAAAGGGGCATTTTTTTCTTGCTTATTATGGCTCATTAGACGTATAATAATCATGAAGTTTAAAAGTGGATATTGATTAAGACGCTCTGTAAATAACGTGGAGAGAATATTATGGCGACCTTATACCCTTATGAGGTTTATACCCTTATTGTGTCAGAATTAATCGTAAGCCATTTTAATGATGTCGCTATGGTATATCCGGGAAGCGAAGAAATTAAAAAGAACTACGACTGTGAATTAAGTGCTGTACAGGTAGTTAATGGCATCAGAGAAAAACTGATTGAAGATGGTGTTATACAGTGCGAACAGTGCCCACTGCTATCCGAGTGGGATGAGAACAAGGTTATCAACCAGCTAATTAAAGATTACCGCCTGATTCTCAATCGTGACTATGAACTAAACCGTGTTCGTCAGCAGCTGGCCCCGGAGCTGATCGCACAGATAGAAAACTGGAAAGAACAGAAGTATTCCGATTCTGCGAAGGAATACGAGGTGCTCTATGAAACTATCAACATCAACGGAAAGGAGGTTACAGGCAAACTAAACGTAGTTGCAGTAAGTCGCTTTGATGCTGTTTTCATCGTAGGGCAGCGTCATGCTAACGATAACTTTTTGGTTCTGGATGTGAAGGAGGTGATGAATCATTGAAATCCAGAAAAGGTGCCGGATTGCGCCAACAATCCGGCTGGGTAGGCAATTTAAATTGTGAGGTTCAAAATGCCGTTGTGGATTATACACTATGCTGAAGATGTCGCAAACGGAGTGCAAACAAAGTCGCATCCGATGAACGCAGCGCAATGGGATCACTTCCGTTTCTGGTTGGCAGTGTTCCGGCGGATTAAAGAAGCCGCGATGTAATCTGTAACTGTCTCAGGGGCGCTGTATGCGCCCCTTTTTAATATCCGTGCCAGGACTCCTTTCCCTGTAAATTTATCGGGATCAAGGGCGGATCGTGGCCCTGAACGTGCGCACCATTGAGCGCTGCATCGCAGCGGAACCGGAAAAATTTTTCCGGCCAATGAGTGCCCTTGTCACCGAAACGGTGACAAGTATGCACGCACAATTACACGAACAGGCAGCACCCATGCCCGGCCTGACAGGCCGGGAGCTATATCTTAATGTGGGATGCTATATACGAAAGGTGAAGGTTAATACTGCGGACCTGAAGCGTCAGGATTCTGACCGGTAGAGCCATTTTGTGTGCGCTGCTCTTCGTCAACTCCAGTGATTTTTTTTCGGCTGTTGCTGGTTCTTTTTTTTCCAACTCGTCCGGCAGTAATGTCCTTGATATCACGTAATGTAACGTCTGAAAAACCCGCATCGTTGAGGAATTTCAGTATCTCTTTATCTTCATATCCTTTCGACTCTTTCAGCTTCTTAATGTCAGATTTAAGCTCGTCAAGTACGTGCTTTTTCTCAAGCCTTTCTGACGTCACATCAGGCAAGTCGTCGAGAATGCTTTTGAATTTTCCGATGTCCTCACTGCTATAAAATGCTTTCTTTTTTGCAGGCATATGCCCTCCCAATAATGTCAAAATCGCCATGCCGAACCGGAGAAAATCGACCCAGGCTATTCGGGTGATTTTACATGATGCCCGGCACGATTCAATTGCTCTGCCTGCCAGGCCCTTCGCTGCTGGCTTTCAAACCTCGCCGATGGTAGAATTCAATGAGGTATTTAAGTACGGAACAAGATGTGTTTTTGGAGTACCGCCGACACGCGGCGGCCGTCCAAAAACGTCTTGGTCAGGGCAAGCCCCGACACCCCCTAACGAGGTTAGCTATCTGATGAGCCGTAGCGAGAGCAGAAAAACAGACGATCGAATCCAGGTGAGATGTTCCACAGAAGTGAAAGCTAAACTCACCGAAAAGGCCCATGAAGCAGGGCTTAGTCTTAGTCAATATCTTATCAAATCTGGGCTTGGAAAGCGCATTCAATCGAAAGGGAATTACAATGCACTTGCCGCTCTTGTAAAGATAACAGCCCTTCAAAAACATCTGTTTAACGAAGGTGCCGGAGTTCATAGCAAGGAGTATTCAGAGATTCTGATCGAGGTCAAAAAGGCCGCACAGAAACTGCAACAGGAGATGGATGGTGATACCTAAAATCATTGAGGGCCGAAGGGACAAAAAGTCCAGCTTTGGTCAGCTGATTAAGTACATGGCAGACAAGCCGTCTCAGGAGTTGACTGATACAGTTCAGCCTACTCCTGAGACGGCTTTAGCTGTTAAATCGGATATGTTCGAAGGGTTAAACAATTACCTGACCCGTAAGCAGAAAGTGATCAGCACACCGGTGGATGTTGAGCCAGGTGTACAGCGTGTTGTGGTTGGTGATGTTACCTGCCAGTACAATACCTTCTCGCTCGATGGTGCAGCACAGGAAATGAATTCAGTTTCTCAGCAAAGCACACGCTGTAAAGATCCAGTTATGCACTATGTTCTCTCATGGCCTGACTATGAAAAGCCGAATGATGATCAGGTTTTCGATTCGGTGAAGTTTACACTGGCATCGATGGGCATGTCCGATCACCAGTATGTTGCTGCCATCCACCGGGATACAGATAACCTGCATGTGCATGTTGCTGTTAACCGCATCAATCCCCAGACATATAAAGCAGCCTCATCGAGCTTTACCAAAGACACTCTTCATCAGGCGTGCCGCTTACTGGAATTGAAGAATGGTTGGTCCCATTCAAACGGTGCATATGTGGTTAATGACCGTCAACAGATTGTCCGGAACCCTC
>NZ_CP026211.1:0-51267 GCF_002934585.1 Citrobacter sp. CFNIH10 | reverse complement strand
GCGGCCCGCCTGCGGGTCGCGGCGCCGTACTGCGAGTTAGCGGCCGCCGCGCGGCCGGTTACGGGGGACACCGCACCGTCACGGCCAGCGCCCCGCTGAGCTGCACAATCCACGGATAACACAATAGCGCACTGGCAAAGGATGCCGACGCCTGAAGGGCGTTGGCACCCCGAAGGGGCGGGGCGGCCGCTTGCGGCCGGGCGAGTCCGGCGCAGGGTGTGGCCTGCCAAGCGGAGCGCGGAGGCCGAAGGCCGGAGGCGTTAGCGGCCGCTGCCCGCGTAAGCGGGGCGAGACGGGAACCGGCTCGATGCGCAGCACAGCAGAGCGGCCCCGAAGGGGTAACGCCCTGTGTGGCATCAGGATTTAGCACAATGTCAGAACATAAACTGGAGAGATCACCGGCAAGCAGCTGCAAAGGGGCGGCACAGCCGCCCCGATGGCTGTTACTTGTCTTTGTCGCGTAGCACTTTGATTAGGCCGGTTACGGCCGTAATCAGAGCGGCCAGCGAGGTGATGATTTGCGGTAGGTTTTCGAGGATGGTAGAGGTCATATAGCACCTGTAGAGAAGTTGGCGGGGTGTCGTTTCCGACGGCCGCACTGTAACCGGGCGAATAAGGCAGGTTGTCAACAGCTTGAGCGAAGCGTCTGTTGACAACCTGCCGCGCCCGGTTTCACTGCGGTCATAGGCGGAACGACCCACGCCAACGGAACGGCTTTATGACCGGGCAGCTGAGATACCGGCGAACCTGGCTGGCGGCTGACGCCAGCCGCCAAGCGCCAGCGCGGAGGGCGAAGCCCGGAGGCCAAGCGGAGCGCGGAGGCCGAAGGCCGGAGGCGTTAGCGGCCGCTGCCCGCGTAAGCGGGGCGAGACGGGAACCGGCTCGATGCGCAGCACAGCAGAGCGGCCCCGAAGGGGTAACGCCCGGAGTCTGCCGCTGTTTATCTCTCGTTCCATCTGAAATCGGCGGTAAGGCCATTAAAAGGGTCAGTTTATCAGGGGGGCGTTAGCCCCCCATGTTGTTAATCATCAGGCAATATCGTCTTTGTAGCAGGCATAACCGAAGCTAAGCTCTGTTTTCATATAGTGGCGGGCAAAGTCCCAGGCATCGTGGCCGAAGTCCTCATAATCTGCCAGGACGATTTCGCGGGCTTTGTGCCATTGCTGTACGGAAGAAAGCGGCAGAACAGGGCAGGGAAGCGACCAGTCAGTGACGGTGTTGCAGATCATATCTGCCAGACGCTCCAGGGAGCCGTAAACCAGCTCTGTGCGCAGATCCGCCACCATGCGTTGTTTACGCAGTGATGCCAGATAATCAATCTCTTTGGTTATATCAGAATTTAAGCGGGTCTGGTAATCCATGATGTACTCCTTTGCGCGCCGATACCGGCAATTTTGCGGGCGACGGTGTTGCCTCCCGATGATTTAATTATCGGTGATTACGTCCTCAAAGTCAATATAAGTACTGAATGTGCATACAAAATTTTATATCTTGCAAAGCGTTCATAGAGTGCCTGAATCGCTTTCTGACAGCCTCAATAAAAAAGGCGGGGATTACCCGCCTTTTTTCTTACAGCTGCTTACGTGGCTTTTTACGCGTCATATACAACGGTATCGCGCAGTCTACCGCGTACAAAAAGCACGCCAGCGCGCCGCAACCGTACAGAAACGCAAGCGGCTTATTATCGAAGTAGCTGAAAACCCCTGTCGCCGCACACAGGCCCAGAACAGAGACGCAGGCGCAGGTGATCTGCACCAGATCCCTGTATCCCGCACGAACGATAAACCAGGGCAGGGCAAGCGCAGCGGCGCTAAAAATTAATGCGAGAGGGACAAAAACGAGATAGTGATACATGTGAACTCCTTGATGGTTGCCGATACCGGCGATTGTTCGGGCGGCGGTATTGCCACCCGATGATTTAATTAGAGGTTTTGCGCGTCCAGGAGATTGACCTGAGCCGGGGTAACGTGAAACTTTTCCCCTTTATGGATCACGTTATGCGGGGCGCTAATTTCATCACTGATAAAGCTAACCGGGTAACGTTTTTTACCGCAAATCCGCTCGCTAAACCACGCCACTTTTGCCGCTGGCCGATCCACTGGATGAACAATCACACCGGCCATGCTGCAACCCGTTGCGGGTTCGTCCAGCGTAATGCTTACCGGGACTGTATCCCGGTAAAAAAACTTAACCGGCGGCACACCTGCCTGCGTAGCGGCTGCGACAACTGCAAGCCCGATAACCGCTATCCGATTAATAAGCATTTTATTCCCCTTACTCATGCTGATATCACCTTGCCAGCTGTTACCAGTTTACGAAATTCGCTTTCATGAATTTCACGCCCATGCTCAAGCGTTGAATACACGTTGCCGATAAGCCAGTTACCAGCCGTTTTTGTCTCGGTATACCACCATGCTTCTGTCAGAGTAAGCAGCGGTTCGCTATCCTCGCCCTTCTCATAGATCCAGATTTTAGTGACGTCTTTACCCGTTTCGTTGCTGCCCTGAATGGTAGGGTCAAAGGTATGTTCAATCTCTATATCGAAGTAACGCTGAAGGAAGTTAGTAAAGTGCATGACGACTCCTGTAAGCGCCGATACCGGCAATTTTTCGGGTGGCGGTGTTGCCTCCCGATGATTTAATTATCGGTGATTACGCCTTTAAAGTCAATACAAGTACGGAATTTATTTACATGTTTTTATGCCCGTCAGGGCATGGAAGGCGACCGCGCCGGACTCCACCGGACACCGGCCGCAAATCGCCGGAAACTGCGGGACTGACCGGAGCAACAGGCCAACCCCCCTTCCTGCTAAGCCATAACCCAGCCCGCCGCCACGCAGCTGCCGCACGTCCCCCACGGGGGTGCGCAGTGGGCGCCGCGCGCCTGCGCGCGGGTACGGCGGCCCGCCTGCGGGTCGCGGCGCCGTACTGCGAGTTAGCGGCCGCCGCGCGGCCGGTTACGGGGGACACCGCACCGTCACGGCCAGCGCCCCACTGAGCTGCACAATCCACGGATAATGCAGGAGACGAATCATGATAGGAGGCTGAAGGGGAAATGAGCGGCAGCAGGGGAAGGGGTTGCCAAGCGGAGCGCGGAGGCCGCAGGCCGGAGGCGTCAGTGGCAGCTGCCCGCGTGAGCGGGGCGAGACGCGTAGCGGCTCGATGCGCAGCACAGCAGAACGGCCCCGGAGGGGTGACGTCCGGGGGTTCGCTTTTAAAGATTTTCGACCACATCAGTAAATCGTAGTGACACCATGAAGCAAAAGTATCGTGCAGACCAGAATCAACAACAGTAACAGCAGACCTTTTTTTCGACGTAATAAAACCGGCCCCAAAGCGCCCGCAAGAAGCACACTCAACACGATTTCCGTTATGCTAATCGTATTCATAATCTCTCACGTTTCCCTTTTTAGAACTCTGCCACACACGGATAAAACCTTATAACAAAGCAACAAAACCCGTTATTCAGACACGGTAATGCCTAGTTTTTTTGCCAGAATTTCAGATGACAAAGAAACCCTTATCGACTTCCCGGTTACAAGGTGAATGATTGTGGCTTCATGCCCTTCAACAGAGTGGGATATTAACTCACGCTGAATGATATGCGTCTCTCCATCATTTCCCGTCACGGCTATTAGGCTCTCTGTAGAACAGGGGTTGATACTACTAATGTTGGTGTTGTTTTCGGTTTTGTTCAGCATCGCTGATCCTCAAATATCGGTTTGTGTTACGTCTGCCGCTTTGCGCTGGATAAGCGACTTAAAGAAATCCGACGCCTTCAGAATATCGCTATCCTGGAAGTCGGGAAATGTCGCTTCTGTCAGCTCCTGCGCCGTACCTGCCCGTATAACGGTTTCATCGCGGATCATCGTTCGCTTAACGCCATCAGCCTGTTTTTTGCTGAAGGAGTGCCGGAAAATAATCGCGTATTGGCCGCCGCTATCCTGATGAACAGAAGTATCCCAGCGATGATTACCCTGTTTACGATAGTGGTGATAGATTTGCTGGCCGTAGCGCTCCTGATCGGAATTACGGTAATCGAACATTAACAGTTCCAAAAGCATTAACCGATCTGGCAATTGCCAGGCGGTAGGGTGTTGAAGTGTCGCTAACATAGTTTCCCCTGAGCGTGACAGTCACGATAAGGCGGGCTTTGCCCGCCTGGTTATCAGTTAATCAATGGCACGATAAATACGATTCTGGCTTTCGTTCTCCAGCGTATTAACGTACTCCCGCAACAGGTGATACCGGTTAGCCATCGTTTCGTTCAGTTCGGCTTTGCCTTCTTCATATGCCAGCCCGCAAAAGTAACTGTAGGCATACAGACAAACAATAATCCCTACTTCGCGCGCGCTGCATTCACCTTCAAAATAGTTAGGTAACGAGAGCCAAAGAGGTTGGGGCGCTTCCATAAAAAACGCGCCATTGCTGGCCTGAAGGTATTCCCAATACCCTCCCTGGTAGTCTTTAGCGTAACGATTCAGAAAGGACTGAATGAAGTGATCTGCGCTGAAGAAAGCGCCACGAAATGCCGCAGGCATGAAGTTCATGCGGGCGTTTTCAGAAATGTAGCGGGCGGTGATTTCGATAGTTTCCATGATACTTCCTCTTTAAGCCGATACCGGCGATGGTTAAGCGGCAGGCACATCACCTGCCACTTTTTAATTATCGTACAATGGGGCGTTAAAGTCAATACAAGTACGGATTATATTTACCTAATTTTATGCCCGTCAGAGCATGGAAGGCGACCTCGCCGGACTCCACCGGACACCGGGGGCAAATCGCCGGAAACTGCGGGACTGACCGGAGCGACAGGCCACCCCCCTCCCTGCTAGCCCGCCGCCACGCGGCCGGTTACAGGGGACACTGAGAAAGCAGAAAGCCAACAAACACTATATATAGCGTTCGTTGGCAGCTGAAGCAGCACTACATATAGTAGAGTACCTGTAAAACTTGCCAACCTGACCATAACAGCGATACTGTATAAGTAAACAGTGATTTGGAAGATCGCTATGAAGGTCGATATTTTTGAAAGCTCCGGCGCCAGCCGGGTACACAGCATCCCTTTTTATCTGCAAAGAATTTCTGCGGGGTTCCCCAGCCCGGCCCAGGGCTATGAAAAGCAGGAGTTAAACCTGCATGAGTATTGTGTTCGTCACCCTTCAGCAACTTACTTCCTGCGGGTTTCTGGCTCGTCAATGGAAGATGGCCGCATCCATGATGGTGACGTACTGGTTGTGGATCGCTCGCTGACGGCCAGCCACGGCTCAATCGTAGTCGCCTGCATCCATAATGAATTTACCGTGAAGCGGCTACTGCTGAGGCCCAGACCCTGCCTGATGCCGATGAACAAAGATTTTCCTGTGTACTACATTGACCCGGATAATGAGAGCGTTGAAATCTGGGGAGTGGTTACGCATTCCCTTATCGAGCATCCGGTATGTTTGCGCTGATTGATGTCAATGGCATGTACGCCAGCTGTGAGCAGGCATTTAGGCCAGATCTGGCAAACCGAGCAGTGGCCGTTTTATCCAACAATGACGGCAACATTGTGGCCCGTAATTACCTGGCGAAGAAAGCGGGCCTGAAAATGGGCGATCCGTACTTCAAAGTCAGACCCATAATCGAGCGTCATAACATCGCTATTTTTAGCTCTAATTACACTCTCTATGCCTCCATGTCGGCCCGGTTCGCGGCCGTAGTTGAGTCCCTTGCAAGCCACGTCGAACAGTATTCAATCGACGAGCTTTTTGTTGACTGCAAAGGGATAACGGCCGCCATGAGCCTTGACGCTTTCGGGCGCCAACTGCGCGAGGAAGTCAGGCGACACACAACGCTGGTATGCGGGGTCGGTATTGCCCGTACTAAGACGCTGGCGAAGCTGTGTAACCACGCTGCAAAAACATGGCCCGCTACTGGCGGGGTGGTTGCTCTGGACGATGGCGCCAGACTGAAGAAATTAATGAGCATCCTGCCGGTTGCGGAAGTCTGGGGCGTCGGCCATCGTACAGAGAAAGCACTCGCCACAATGGGGATCAAAACGGTGCTGGATTTAGCCAGGGCAGATACGCGCCTAATCCGTAAGACGTTTGGTGTTGTGCTTGAAAGAACGGTACGGGAGCTACGCGGCGAGGCTTGCTTCAGCCTGGAAGAAAACCCTCCGGCGAAGCAGCAGATTGTTGTATCGCGCTCATTCGGCCAACGCGTAGTAGCCCTGGCGGATATGCAGCAGGCGATCACCGGATTTGCAGCGCGCGCAGCTGAAAAACTGCGTAATGAGCGGCAATACTGCCGCGTCATAAGCGTCTTTATCCGCACCAGTCCTTATTCAGTGCGTGATACACAGTATGCCAATCAGGCAACCGAAAAACTGACGGTGGCAACCCAGGACAGCCGCACGATAATTCAGGCGGCACAAGCCGCGCTGGCGCGGATCTGGCGGGAAGATATTGCGTATGCAAAAGCAGGGATCATGCTGGCCGATTTCAGCGGAAAGGAGGCCCAGCTGGATTTATTCGACTCTGCTACGCCTTCAGCTGGCAGCGAGGCGTTAATGGCTGTTCTCGATGGCATAAACCGGCGTGGCAAGAGCCAGCTGTTTTTTGCAGGCCAGGGCATCGATAACTCCTTTGCCATGCGCCGTCAGATGTTGTCACCTGATTACACGACAGACTGGCGCTCGATACCAACAGCAACCATCAAATAATTACCGGCGCCGCACGCGGGCCGGTCAACCCCTCAACCGGCCGAAACGAGTTTCGGCGCGGTTTCGCGGTTTTCGGTAAAAGGCGTTTCATCTGTATAAAAGATCAGCTAAATTATGTGTATTGCACAATACATATATGTGAGGTTAACAGTGAATTTGCCTACGCCCGAAACCTACGATGAACTTCAGAGAGCCTACGATTTTTTTAATGAGAAGCTATTCAGCAACGAGCTGCCGCCATGCCTGATAACGTTGCAGCGTGAGAAGCGAACGTATGGCTATTGTTCCTTTAAGCGTTTCGTCGGCCGTGAGAGTGGGTACACGGTAGACGAGATCGCTATGAATCCGGTGTATTTCTCGATCAGAACCATAAAGGCCACGCTTTCAACACTGGTGCATGAGATGGTTCATCAGTGGCAATTCCATTTTGGCGAGCCTGGCCGCCGTGGCTATCACAACAAACAGTGGGCGGCCCGGATGGAACGGGTAGGACTAATGCCTTCTGATACCGGCGAACCGGGAGGCAGGAAAGTGGGCCAGAGCATGACCCATTATATTATTGCCGGTGGCCCTTTCGATATGGCCTGTGATGAACTGCTGACAGGCCATTTCCGGCTTTCCTGGATGGACAGGTTTCCGCCTTACCAGCCTAAGCCTGGCGCTGTGCTAAGCCCTACAGGAAAAGGCTATATTGACGACGAGGAAGATGATAGCGAACACGAACAGGAGGTGGAGGAAGGGCGCGACCCGGTTGAACTCGACGACGAGATCATAGAGGCCATGCGATTTGTAACCCCGCCGCCTGAAGCGCCGGTGAACAAAACAAACCGGGAAAAGTACAGCTGCCCGGTGTGTCATATCAATCTCTGGGGTAAACCGGGGATAGTGGTTTACTGTGGTGGCGAGCACTGTAATAAAGCCGCGTTAGTAGTCTTAAAATAAAGTCCTTTCGGACTTTATTTTTTTTCCATTTCCGAGGTCGTGATGTTATTAATGCTGTACTTCGCGGCTTCTTTTAAAACAGTTTCAGCAAGGCTTGCTGGTATCCAGACCTGAACTAATTTTAATGGTTCGCCGTTCTCGGCTTTAAGAGTGGTGTTCTGGTACAAATCCCAGATTCGCTTAACGGTGCTGGAAATGTTTTGCTTGGAACGGCCTACTCGCGTGGCTACGTCTGATGATTTCTCACCTTTGACAAGCACGGAATAGCCAATATCTGTTGTGATGTGTGCAAAGGAAGCCATTTGCGGCAGCAGCTGTTTCCATTCTGTTTCTGAAATTCTGTTTTTCTGAGCCATCTGTGGCGCCTCCGTAGTTTTGGTTACAGAAAGGATATACTCAGAATAAACTGGGGTCAATACAAGTACGATTTTTATAAACTTTATTTTATTTGAGGGTGAGGCCCGGTGCGGCAGCAGCGCGGGCCTCGATGGTGCCGCGAAGGTGCTGGCGCCATGCTTGGATTAAAACATGAACCGTGAAGAACTGCGAAACTTGTTTTCGCGGTTCTGAGGGGTTGACCGAGCCGCGAAGCGGCGCTGGTAAGCGATGATATGCACATATCCACAGGCATATTTTTAAAAGGTATTTTATAGATTTTTTATCTTTTTAAAGTCTTTTAGAGCTATATAACTCATTGATTTAAAATCATAAATAAGTGTTATCTCTGGGAATCCGCCCACCTTGTTATGGGAATTGGCCCACCTATCTATGGGAAACACCCCACCTTACTATGGGAATTAGCCCACCTTGTTATGGGAATTGGCCCACCTTAGACGAAACTGTAAAAAATGTATTTACTTGTTTGAACTTTGTGGTAGTGTGGAGAGTAATTTTTAACCCACAAAGGCAAGGCTCATGGATAAGTTGCTGAACAAAAAGATAAAAGTTAAGCAGTCTAACGAGCTTACCGAAGCTGCTTACTACCTCTCGCTAAAAGCAAAGCGCGTTCTCTGGTTATGTCTTATGCAGACGTATTTCACAGCTTCAGTAAGCGAAGATGATGATGAGATGGCTGTACTCGGTGACTCTACTTTCAAAGTAAAGGTGGCTGACTATGAGCAAATTTTTCAGGTAAGCCGTAACCAGGCTATCAAGGATGTTAAAGAAGGCGTGTTTGAGTTAAGCCGTTCTGCGGTAATCTTTTACCCGAAAGAAGGGAGTTTTGACTGCGTCGCGCGCCCCTGGCTAACAGAGGCTGGCAGCCGATCAGCTCGTGGTATCTGGGAAATCGAATTTAACCATAAACTCCTGCGGTACATTTACGGCCTGACGAACCAGTTCACCACCTACTCGCTCCGCGATTGTGGCAGTCTTCGAAATCCACGGACGATCCGCCTTTATGAAAGTCTTGCTCAATTCAAATCTTCAGGCTTATGGGTTACTACTCATGCTTGGTTAAATGACCGTTTCCTTTTGCCGGAATCCCAACAGAAGAACTTGGCAGAGTTGAAACGATCTTTCCTTGATCCTGCACTCAAGCAGATAAATGAGAAAACACCTTTACTTGCTAAGTATAGTATTGATGATTCAGGAAAATTTCTGTTCTCAATAATTGATAAGCAAAATCCCGTCTGACATAAATCAGCACACATGAGCCTGTCATTTGACAAATTTTTGTCATGAAGATGGGCGAATTTCCACACAGCACCGGCGCCCGGCAAGGTGGGCGGATTCCCACACGGCACCGGCGCCCGGCAAGGTGGGCGGATTCCCACACGGCACCGGCGCCCGGCAAGGTGGGCGGATTCCCACACGGCTCCGGCGCCCGGCAAGGTGGGCGGATTCCCACACGGCACCGGCGCCCGGCAAGGTGGGCGGATTCCCACACGGCTCCGGCGCCCGGAAAGGGTGGGCGGATTTCCACACAGCACCGGCGCCCGGCAAGGTGGGCGGATTCCCACACGGCACCGGCGCCCGGCAAGGTGGGCGGATTCCCACACAGCACCGGCGCCCGGCAAGGTGGGCGGATTCCCACACGGCACCGGCGCCCGGCAAGGTGGGCGGATTCCCACACGGCACCGGCGCCCGGCAAGGTGGGCGGATTTCCACACGGCACCGGCGCCCGGCAAGGTGGGCGGATTCCCACACGGCACCGGCGCCCGGCAAGGTGGGCGGATTCCCACACAGCACCGGCGCCCGGCAAGGTGGGCGGATTCCCACACGGCACCGGCGCCCGGCAAGGTGGGCGGATTCCCACACGGCTCCGGCGCCCGGAAAGGGTGGGCGGATTTCCACACAGCACCGGCGCCCGGCAAGGTGGGCGGATTCCCACACGGCACCGGCGCCCGGAAAGGGTGGGCGGATTTCCACACAGCACCGGCGCCCGGCAAGGTGGGCGGATTTCCACACGGCACCGGCGCCCGGCAAGGTGGGCGGATTCCCACACGGCACCGGCGCCCGGCAAGGTGGGCGGATTCCCACACGGCTCCGGCGCCCGGCAAGGTGGGCGGATTCCCACACGGCACCGGCGCCCGGCAAGGTGGGCGGATTCCCACACGGCTCCGGCGCCCGGAAAGGGTGGGCGGATTTCCACACAGCACCGGCGCCCGGCAAGGTGGGCGGATTCCCACACGGCACCGGCGCCCGGCAAGGTGGGCGGATTCCCACACGGCTCCGGCGCCCGGAAAGGGTGGGCGGATTTCCACACAGCACCGGCGCCCGGCAAGGTGGGCGGATTCCCACACGGCACCGGCGCCCGGAAAGGGTGGGCGGATTTCCACACAGCACCGGCGCCCGGCAAGGTGGGCGGATTTCCACACGGCACCGGCGCCCGGCAAGGTGGGGGGATTCCCACACGGCACCGGCGCCCGGCAAGGTGGGCGGATTCCCACACGGCACCGGCGCCCGGCAAGGTGGGCGGATTCCCACACAGCACCGGCGCCCGGCAAGGTGGGCGGATTCCCACACAGCACCGGCGCCCGGCAAGGTGGGCGGATTCCCACACGGCACCGGCGCCCGGCAAGGTGGGCGGATTTCCACACGGCACCGGCACCCGGCAAGGTGGGCGGATTCCCACACGGCACCGGCGCCCGGCAAGGTGGGCGGATTTCCACACAGCACCGGCGCCCGGCAAGGTGGGTGGATTCCCACACGGCACCGGCGCCCGGTAAGGTGGGCGGATTTCCACACGACAGCGGCGCCCGGCAAGATGGGCGGATTCCCATATCGACATGTATGTAGCTTGTGTTATCCGTGGATTGTGCAGCTCAGCGGGTCGCTGGTCGTATGGCGTAGTGTCCCCCGTAACCGGCCGCGTGCGGCCGCTAACTCGCAGTACGGCGCCGCGACCCGAAGGCGGGCCGCCGTTCCCGCGCGCAGGCGCGCGGCGCCCACTGCGCACCCCCGTGGGGGACATACGGCAGCTGTGTGGCGGTGAGCGGGATTAGGGCTTTGCAGGGAGGGGGCTGGGTCGGGCGATACGTTCAGCATTGCGGTTTCCGGCGATTTGCGGCCGGTGCCCGTTTAACTCCGGCGTGGTCGCCTTCCATGCCCTGACGGCATAAGAAAATAAAACCGCCATGCTGCGGTCATTCATGATTTTGTGGTGTAGCGATAAATAGTCATGCGAGAAACGTTGAAGCGCTTAGCAACTGCA
Source organism: Citrobacter sp. CFNIH10 (assembly GCF_002934585.1). Classification (NCBI taxonomy): domain Bacteria; kingdom Pseudomonadati; phylum Pseudomonadota; class Gammaproteobacteria; order Enterobacterales; family Enterobacteriaceae; genus Citrobacter; species Citrobacter sp. CFNIH10. The sequence continues at coordinate 39,965 of NZ_CP026211.1, read as the reverse complement.
CCAACTGTCATTTCAGGATCAGCAAGTAAGATTCTAATTTGTTTAACATCTTCTTCAGAAAGTGACGGTTTTCTCCCTCCCACACGGCCCCTTGCGCGTGCAGCTGCAAGGCCTGAGCGCGTTCTTTCAATATTGCGGTTGCGTTCAAAGCTAGAGAATATCGCCATCAGATGAGTATAGATTTCCCCTATAACTGGCGCATTTGTGTCTATTCTGTCCTTGATGGCTATGAAAGTTATTCCGCGTTTCTTCAGGTCGTCGAGTAAAGTAATGACTTGACCCAATGAACCGCCGAGCCGATCTAGTGCCCAAACTACTAGGGTATCTCCCTCGCGCAATGCTTTCAGGCAGTTCTCCAGTTCCGGCGCACCTTTTTTGTCGCGCTTTGGGCCGCTACGTGAGGTCTGATCCTGATAGATTTGCTCACATCCAGCTTTTGTTAGTTCGTCAACCTGGTGCGCCACATCCTGAAGATGCGTAGATTGGCACTGTTGCAAATAGTCGGTGGTGATAAACTTATCATCCCCTTTTGCTGATGGAGCTGCACATGAACCCATTCAAAGGCCGGCATTTTCAGCGTGACATCATTCTGTGGGCCGTACGCTGGTACTGCAAATACGGCATCAGTTACCGTGAGCTGCAGGAGATGCTGGCTGAACGCGGAGTGAATGTCGATCACTCCACGATTTACCGCTGGGTTCAGCGTTATGCGCCTGAAATGGAAAAACGGCTGCGCTGGTACTGGCGTAACCCTTCCGATCTTTGCCCGTGGCACATGGATGAAACCTACGTGAAGGTCAATGGCCGCTGGGCGTATCTGTACCGGGCCGTCGACAGCCGGGGCCGCACTGTCGATTTTTATCTCTCCTCCCGTCGTAACAGCAAAGCTGCATACCGGTTTCTGGGTAAAATCCTCAACAACGTGAAGAAGTGGCAGATCCCGCGATTCATCAACACGGATAAAGCGCCCGCCTATGGTCGCGCGCTTGCTCTGCTCAAACGCGAAGGCCGGTGCCCGTCTGACGTTGAACACCGACAGATTAAGTACCGGAACAACGTGATTGAATGCGATCATGGCAAACTGAAACGGATAATCGGCGCCACGCTGGGATTTAAATCCATGAAGACGGCTTACGCCACCATCAAAGGTATTGAGGTGATGCGTGCACTACGCAAAGGCCAGGCCTCAGCATTTTATTATGGTGATCCCCTGGGCGAAATGCGCCTGGTAAGCAGAGTTTTTGAAATGTAAGGCCTTTGAATAAGACAAAAGGCTGCCTCATCGCTAACTTTGCAACAGTGCCGCTTTCTTTCAGTCAGGCCGATTTAAGCCCGGAAGCGTTAATGAAGCCACTGCTGGTGAACGCTGGTGACCTATCGGGGTTACTCTCTGGTGCGGCAGTGCTCTGTTTAGCCTTCCTTGGTTTTGATGCCATCGCGACCATGGCCGAAGAGGCGCACGACGCCAAACGCACCTTGCCACGGGCCATACTCTTTACGGTGATCAGCGCCGGTGCTATTTTTATCGCCGTTTCCTATGCTGCCCATTTGGCCTATCCCGACTGGCAATCGTTGATCCCGCATCAGGATACCGCCAGCCTGATTATCTCCGAGCATGTCGGTGGGAAGTGGATGTATAACTTCTTTATGGCCACTTATTTGACCGGCGTTTATGCCTCAGCAATGACCGCGCAGACCAGTGTGTCACGTATTTTCTATGCCATGGGGCGAGAAGGCGTACTACCACGCAAAGTGTTCTTCCATCTGCATCGCAAATTCCACACACCGTGGCGGGCCATTTTGTTCGTTGCCACCATCTCGCTGCTGGCCCTGTTCCTTGACCTGAACTTAGTGGTATCGATGATAAGCTTTGGTGCCCTCGGTGCTTTCACCTTTGTTAATTTGAGTGTGATAAAGCACTTTATTATCAATGAGAAACACCGCGGTACTGCGGCTATGTTTAAGTACGGGCTATTACCCATGATGGGATTCGTCATGTCGGTGTGGCTGTGGGTTCACCTTGAGCAACGGGCGCTTGAAGTCGGCTTATTGTGGCTATTGGCAGGCTTTATCTACTTGTTGTGGCTGACTCGCGGCTGGCGTAAATCGCCGCCATCCGTTAATCCAGATGATATTTCACACCTGTTGTAATAAGCACCAACCACGAATAGAAATAGAAAGGGCCGCATCGTAACATGTGGCCCTTTTACTGCTTGCCATAACGGCGCTAACCGTCGGCAACGCCTTTCACTCACCATTTACTGTATTGAACGTGCCCTGCCTACTGCCTCACCTAGCTGCCATACCGCCATCGCGTAATGGGTGCTGTGGTTGTAGCGGGTAATCGTGTAGAAATTGGGTAACCCGTACCAATACTGATAACCGGTGCCGACATCCAAACGCAGTAAACTGGCTTCCTGATAGCCCCCTAACGAACCGGACGGGCTCAGCCCTGCGGCAGATAACGTCGAGGTAGGGTATTTCGTCTTAAAGCCATTATCAAGGTATGGCGCTTGCCCATTAGCGGGCACCGCGACCATCGCACCTTTGGTCCAGCCATGGGATTTGAAGTAGTTAGCGACACTGCCGATGGCATCCTCCGGGTCCCATAAATTGATGTGGCCGTTACCATTAAAATCAACAGCATAGCTTTTGAATGACGATGGCATAAATTGGCCGTACCCCATCGCTCCAGCATAAGACCCCCGCAAGCTGAGCGGATCATTACCCTCCGCACGTGCCATCAACAGGAAGGTTTCCAGCTCGCCAGAAAAGTACTCAGCACGGCGTGGATAGGCAAAGGAGAGTGTTGCCAAGGCATCAATGATACGCGTTTTACCCATCACCCGGCCCCAGCGAGTCTCAACCCCAATGATTCCGACGATAATTTCTGGTGGCACGCCGTAAACCTCATAGGCGCGTTGCAACGCCTCTTGATGCTGATTCCAGAAGTTCACACCGTTTTGCACATTATCAGGGGTAATAAACTGTTTGCGATAGCGGTTCCACGGGCACTGTTGCAAAGTTAGCGATGAGGCAGCCTTTTGTCTTATTCAAAGGCCTTACATTTCAAAAACTCTGCTTACCAGGCGCATTTCGCCCAGGGGATCACCATAATAAAATGCTGAGGCCTGGCCTTTGCGTAGTGCACGCATCACCTCAATACCTTTGATGGTGGCGTAAGCCGTCTTCATGGATTTAAATCCCAGCGTGGCGCCGATTATCCGTTTCAGTTTGCCATGATCGCATTCAATCACGTTGTTCCGGTACTTAATCTGTCGGTGTTCAACGTCAGACGGGCACCGGCCTTCGCGTTTGAGCAGAGCAAGCGCGCGACCATAGGCGGGCGCTTTATCCGTGTTGATGAATCGCGGGATCTGCCACTTCTTCACGTTGTTGAGGATTTTACCCAGAAACCGGTATGCAGCTTTGCTGTTACGACGGGAGGAGAGATAAAAATCGACAGTGCGGCCCCGGCTGTCGACGGCCCGGTACAGATACGCCCAGCGGCCATTGACCTTCACGTAGGTTTCATCCATGTGCCACGGGCAAAGATCGGAAGGGTTACGCCAGTACCAGCGCAGCCGTTTTTCCATTTCAGGCGCATAACGCTGAACCCAGCGGTAAATCGTGGAGTGATCGACATTCACTCCGCGTTCAGCCAGCATCTCCTGCAGCTCACGGTAACTGATGCCGTATTTGCAGTACCAGCGTACGGCCCACAGAATGATGTCACGCTGAAAATGCCGGCCTTTGAATGGGTTCATGTGCAGCTCCATCAGCAAAAGGGGATGATAAGTTTATCACCACCGACTATTTGCAACAGTGCCATTAGCAGTCTGGATAAACTGGATGAGCCACCGGCACTGATACAATTGAATCGTCGGGTAAGAGAATTGATCCCTCCGGTTGATCTGACGGAGCTGTTGCTTGAAATAGATGCCCGAACCGGTTTTACCCGCGAATTCAGCCACGTCAGTGAATCAGGTGCTCGGGCGCAGGATCTCCAGGTCAGTCTGTGCGCAACACTGCTGGCAGAAGCCTGCAATATAGGGCATGAACCCCTGATAAAGCATAATATTCCCGCGCTTACTCGCCATCGTCTGAGCTGGGTTAAACAAAATTATCTCAGGGCAGAAACGCTGGTCACCGCTAATGCACGGCTGGTTGATTTTCAGTCCACGCTGCCGCTCGCGGGGTACTGGGGAGGTGGTGAGGTTGCCTCCGCAGATGGTATGCGTTTTGTCACACCGGTTAAAACGGTTAATTCCGGACCAAATCGTAAATACTTTGGTTCAGGACGCGGTATCACCTGGTACAACTTCGTCTCCGATCAATACTCCGGTTTCCATGGCATTGTAGTTCCCGGGACGCTTCGTGATTCCATCTTTGTACTGGAAGGGCTTCTGGAGCAGCAGACCGGGCTGAATCCGGTAGAAATTATGACGGACACGGCAGGATCCAGCGATATCATTTTTGGCCTGTTCTGGTTACTGGGCTACCAGTTTTCCCCTCGTCTGGCCGATGCAGGCGGGGCGATATTCTGGCGGGCAGATAAAACGGCACATTATGGTGCCCTGAATGAGCTGGCCCGGGGATGTGTTGAACTGTCAAAAATAGAATCCCAATGGGATGAAATGATGCGAATGGCGGGCTCACTGAAGCTTGGGACCATCCATGCATCAGAGCTTATTCGTTCACTGTTGAGAAGTAGCCGACCATCTGGTCTGGCTCAGGCGATTATGGAAGTGGGCCGGGTCAACAAGACGTTGTATCTTCTCAACTATATCGATGATGAGGATTACCGGCGTCGGATCCTCACTCAGCTCAACCGGGGAGAAGGACGCCATGCAGTGGCTCGAGCCATTTGCTACGGACAACGTGGTGAGATTAGAAAACGCTACCGTGAAGGGCAGGAAGATCAACTCGGTGCTCTGGGTCTGGTGACCAATGCGGTTGTGCTGTGGAATACACTTTACATGCAGGAGGCGTTGTCACATCTTCGCAAATCGGGGGAAACACCTGAAGAGGAGCATCTGGCAAGATTATCGCCGCTGATACATGGCCATATAAATATGCTGGGACATTATACGTTTTCGTTACCGGAAGATATTCTGAAGGGCGAGTTAAGACCATTAAATTTGAATACAAACAATGAATTAACCTCTTAGCGTGGTTTTTTACATCATTGGACCTCGAACCCCACTACCGCCTTAGCTGGCGGGGATTCTGCACGTCTGCAATAAACCTCAGTACAAAAAACAGCCTTAACGAATGGAAGGGACTTCCCCTGATTATGCGCCTGATTAACTCTTGTGCAATCATGGGGTACACATCGTCCCGGAGGAATTCGTTATGACTATCACGACTGTCGGTATCGATCTTGCTAAAAATGTGTTTGCTGTTCACGGTGTTGATCAAAATGGTAGAACTGTTCTGGTTAAGCCTAAAGTATCGCGTGCTGCACTTCCTGAGTTAATTGCAAGTTTGCCTCCCTGTGTTATCGGGATGGAAGCATGCTCCGGGGCTCACTACTGGGCAAGATTGTTTCGGCAGTATGGTCATGAGCCACGTCTGATGGCTGCTAAGTTTGTATCGCCTTATCGTATGGCCGGAAAATCAGGAAAAAATGATGCAGCTGATGCTCAGGCTATCTGTGAAGCTGTTCGTCGTCCGCATATGCGGTTCGTACCAGTGAAAGACGAAAGCCAGCAGGCCATGCAGTGTTTACATCGTACCCGTCAGGGTTTTATCGAAGAGAAAACAGCAACGTATAATCGTCTGCGAGGATTGATATCTGAATTCGGTGTCATCGCGCCACAAAGTGCTGATGCCCTGCGCCACATGGTTTCTGTGCAGAAGAGCTCTTTACCGCTTCAGGTTCAGCAATGTGTTGATGATTTGATGGAACACGTTGATCGCATTGAAGCTAACATCACTGAATATGACCGAATTTTGTCCCACATAGCCAAAACAGATCATCGCAGTCAGCGGCTGATGGAGCTAAAGGGCGTTGGTCCCACAACGGCCTGTGCACTGGTCGCCAGTATCGGTAATGCACATGATTTTAAAAATGGACGTCAACTGGCAGCCTGGCTGGGGCTGACGCCATCACAATACAGCAGCGGGGGAAAGTCGAAACTCGGCAGGATCACAAAAGCCGGTGATTCGTATCTGCGAACGCTTCTGGTTCAGGGGGCTCGTTCAGTGCTTATTGGCGCCGGGAAAAGGACTGACTCATTCAGCCGTTGGGTTTGTATGTTGGTTGAGCGCAGAGGGTACTGGCGGGCTGTTGTGGCCATCGCCGCCAAAAATGCGCGGCTGTGTTGGGCATCACTACATTACGGTGATGATTTCCGGCTGTACTCAGTCAACTAAAGCTCGAAGCTGTATAACCATCTGACCTGCAATTCGTTGATGATAAAGGGTTAGACCCCGTGAGGCCTATCTGGCTATTGTACAGGATATACGTATCCGCTTAACGAACAAGAACCTCACGCGCGTCTTTCATCAGGGCCCGAATCGATGACGATTCATCATGGCCGTTTATAGTACCGCAGTCTCTCCCCTTTATTTTTACTGAAGAGCAGACAGAAACCATAAATACCGGCTTTGACATGCCGGGGAAGTCCTTATAGTACAAAAAACAGCCTTAACGAATGGAAGGGACTTCCCCTGATTATGCGCCTGATTAACTCTTGTGCAATCATGGGGTACACATCGTCCCGGAGGAATTCGTTATGACTATCACGACTGTCGGTATCGATCTTGCTAAAAATGTGTTTGCTGTTCACGGTGTTGATCAAAATGGTAGAACTGTTCTGGTTAAGCCTAAAGTATCGCGTGCTGCACTTCCTGAGTTAATTGCAAGTTTGCCTCCCTGTGTTATCGGGATGGAAGCATGCTCCGGGGCTCACTACTGGGCAAGATTGTTTCGGCAGTATGGTCATGAGCCACGTCTGATGGCTGCTAAGTTTGTATCGCCTTATCGTATGGCCGGAAAATCAGGAAAAAATGATGCAGCTGATGCTCAGGCTATCTGTGAAGCTGTTCGTCGTCCGCATATGCGGTTCGTACCAGTGAAAGACGAAAGCCAGCAGGCCATGCAGTGTTTACATCGTACCCGTCAGGGTTTTATCGAAGAGAAAACAGCAACGTATAATCGTCTGCGAGGATTGATATCTGAATTCGGTGTCATCGCGCCACAAAGTGCTGATGCCCTGCGCCACATGGTTTCTGTGCAGAAGAGCTCTTTACCGCTTCAGGTTCAGCAATGTGTTGATGATTTGATGGAACACGTTGATCGCATTGAAGCTAACATCACTGAATATGACCGAATTTTGTCCCACATAGCCAAAACAGATCATCGCAGTCAGCGGCTGATGGAGCTAAAGGGCGTTGGTCCCACAACGGCCTGTGCACTGGTCGCCAGTATCGGTAATGCACATGATTTTAAAAATGGACGTCAACTGGCAGCCTGGCTGGGGCTGACGCCATCACAATACAGCAGCGGGGGAAAGTCGAAACTCGGCAGGATCACAAAAGCCGGTGATTCGTATCTGCGAACGCTTCTGGTTCAGGGGGCTCGTTCAGTGCTTATTGGCGCCGGGAAAAGGACTGACTCATTCAGCCGTTGGGTTTGTATGTTGGTTGAGCGCAGAGGGTACTGGCGGGCTGTTGTGGCCATCGCCGCCAAAAATGCGCGGCTGTGTTGGGCATCACTACATTACGGTGATGATTTCCGGCTGTACTCAGTCAACTAAAGCTCGAAGCTGTATAACCATCTGACCTGCAATTCGTTGATGATAAAGGGTTAGACCCCGTGAGGCCTATCTGGCTATTGTACAGGATATACGTATCCGCTTAACGAACAAGAACCTCACGCGCGTCTTTCATCAGGGCCCGAATCGATGACGATTCATCATGGCCGTTTATAGTACCGCAGTCTCTCCCCTTTATTTTTACTGAAGAGCAGACAGAAACCATAAATACCGGCTTTGACATGCCGGGGAAGTCCTTATAGTACAATAATTTTCGAAATCCAACCCATCCCGCCTACAGGAATGACGGATTTTTCGGCGGTTCCGGCGTAGACCCACCACAACTGCTGTATAGCTTGTGGGTAAGTGATAATGAAGTGCAAACGAGATGGCGCAAATACTCTTTTGGTTTATCTTTTAATTACTTACGTATTAAAAGATAAACCAAAAAATAAAAGACATTGCTGTTATCCCCTTTAAAAAGTGGATAACCGAACAGCATCGGCGCGAGCGCCTCAAAAGTAGCTCCCCACGCTAAAGCGCGGGGCATTCAGAACGGAATCCCTCGATGGCTAACAGCTCGCCTGTTAGCCATCGAGGGATTGGACAAATCCGGCCACGCCGGATACGTCAGCAAATATCGCTGAAGAATTAGATTACACGCTCGTAAGCGGCTCTTACGACCCGCTAACGCGGAGATACGCCCCAACTGCGGCTTCGGCCTTGTTGTGACCACTCCGACCGCGCACAAAAGCCTCTGAGCCGCTTTTAGCGGAATATGGCTTTGCAGGGTGAAGGGATGGATAGGCGATCCCTTTCGATCCCTCACTGGTATCGGCGGCTAACCCTCGGTGCTACCTGTCATTTCATCCTGCCGCCTTACATGCGCTAACGCGCATAAATCCCCGTTCCTCAGTGGAACGAAAACTCACGCTAACAGGGTAGTGACCGGGTAGCCACGATAACTGCCAACAAAATTAGCTTATAGGTTAATTCTACCTTGTCTGAAATTAGCCTATAGGTTAATATTAATAGAAATGGGAGGTCACATGTTTAGCGTTGTTTATCACCCGGAAGCCAGGGAAGAAGCCACAGCATTACCCGTAAAAATCAGGGTGAAGTTTGACCGTCTCATCGGCAAACTGGAGTATGACGCCCGATTACTGCGGGAGCCGGACACGAAGCCCCTGGGCGATGGACTTTTTGAGATCCGCACGATGGGGACGGACATAGCCAGGGGAATCTGGGTATACCACAAAGGCAATACCATCATCATGCTCCGTGTTTTCATCAAGAAGTCACAGAAAACGCCAGCGAAAGAAATCGATCTCGCCAAAAAGCGGTTAGCGGAGGTACTTAATGAAACTGGTAAGCCATAAAGAACTGCATAACGAGTGGATGCAGGACGATGAATATCGCGCTGCATGGCAGGAAGAAGAACGTAAGGAAAAGCTCAGGGAGCTGCTTGCTGAATGGCGCAAGCATGACAACCTGACAAAAGCGCAGGTTGCTGAACGCATGGGGGTTACACCTCCGGTTATTTCTCGCCTGGAAAACAACATCACCAAAGCCAGCATCGACACACTGACCCGCTACGCTCACGCCTGCGGCATCAAGAAACCTGTCATTGCCCTGTACTGAATAGCCAGCCCTCCGGGGCTGGCCTTTTTGTTTCGGTCAGTCCCAAAATTTTGTTAAAGCAAGTTTAAAATGTCACCTGTTTCTCCAAAGTTGAAATGTCACTTCTAAGCCAATCTATTTATACATAATCTTTACATCTTTCCCCGGTGACAAAGTGCTAATTGGTCTGTAATGTTCAATGTGTGGCAGGCAAGCCGCCGGTGACTTAGGGAAGGTGCGAACAAGTTCCTGATATGAGATCATCATATTCATCCGGAGCGCATCCCAGAGGGACATCATGAGCCATCAACTCACCTTCGCCGATAGTGAATTCAGCACTAAGCGCCGTCAGACCCGAAAAGAGATTTTCCTCTCCCGCATGGAGCAGATTCTGCCATGGCAGAATATGACCGCTGTCATCGAGCCGTTTTATCCCAAGGCGGGCAATGGCCGACGGCCCTATCCGCTGGAGACCATGCTGCGTATTCACTGCATGCAGCATTGGTACAACCTGAGCGACGGTGCCATGGAAGATGCCCTGTACGAAATCGCCTCCATGCGCCTGTTTGCCCGATTATCCCTGGATAGCGCCCTGCCGGATCGCACCACCATCATGAATTTCCGCCACCTGCTCGAGCAGCATCAACTGGCCCGTCAATTGTTCAAGACCATCAATCGCTGGCTGGCCGAAGCAGGCGTCATGATGACCCAAGGCACTTTGGTGGATGCCACCATCATTGAGGCACCCAGCTCGACCAAGAACAATGAGCAGCAACGCGATCCGGAGATGCATCAGACCAAGAAAGGCAATCAGTGGCACTTTGGCATGAAGGCCCACATTGGTGTCGATGCCAAGAGTGGCCTGACCCACAGCCTGGTCACCACCGCGGCCAACGAGCATGACCTCAATCAGCTGGGTAATCTGCTTCATGGAGAGGAGCAATTTGTCTCAGCCGATGCCGGCTACCAAGGAGCGCCACAGCGCGAGGAGCTGGCCGAGGTGGATGTGGACTGGCTGATCGCCGAGCGTCCCGGCAGGGTAAAAACCTTGAAGCAGCATCCGCGCAAGAACAAAACGGCCATCAACATCGAATACATGAAAGCCAGCATCCGTGCCAGGGTGGAGCACCCGTTTCGCATCATCAAGCGGCAGTTCGGCTTCGTGAAAGCCAGATACAAGGGGCTGCTGAAAAACGATAACCAACTGGCGATGTTATTCACCCTGGCCAACCTGTTTCGGGTGGACCAAATGATACGTCAGTGGGAGAGATCTCAGTAAAAACCGGAAATAACGCCAGAAATGGTGGAAAAAATAGCCTAAATAGGCTGATTCGAGGCACTGTTGCAAATAGTCGGTGGTGATAAACTTATCATCCCCTTTTGCTGATGGAGCTGCACATGAACCCATTCAAAGGCCGGCATTTTCAGCGTGACATCATTCTGTGGGCCGTACGCTGGTACTGCAAATACGGCATCAGTTACCGTGAGCTGCAGGAGATGCTGGCTGAACGCGGAGTGAATGTCGATCACTCCACGATTTACCGCTGGGTTCAGCGTTATGCGCCTGAAATGGAAAAACGGCTGCGCTGGTACTGGCGTAACCCTTCCGATCTTTGCCCGTGGCACATGGATGAAACCTACGTGAAGGTCAATGGCCGCTGGGCGTATCTGTACCGGGCCGTCGACAGCCGGGGCCGCACTGTCGATTTTTATCTCTCCTCCCGTCGTAACAGCAAAGCTGCATACCGGTTTCTGGGTAAAATCCTCAACAACGTGAAGAAGTGGCAGATCCCGCGATTCATCAACACGGATAAAGCGCCCGCCTATGGTCGCGCGCTTGCTCTGCTCAAACGCGAAGGCCGGTGCCTGTCTGACGTTGAACACCGACAGATTAAGTACCGGAACAACGTGATTGAATGCGATCATGGCAAACTGAAACGGATAATCGGCGCCACGCTGGGATTTAAATCCATGAAGACGGCTTACGCCACCATCAAAGGTATTGAGGTGATGCGTGCACTACGCAAAGGCCAGGCCTCAGCATTTTATTATGGTGATCCCCTGGGCGAAATGCGCCTGGTAAGCAGAGTTTTTGAAATGTAAGGCCTTTGAATAAGACAAAAGGCTGCCTCATCGCTAACTTTGCAACAGTGCCCCTAATCGTGTTCAGCAGAATAGCCGGAGGAAGTTTCCTACTGTCGATAAGAAAGGATTGGCACAGGGAGTGTGAATATCGAAACACCATCACAGAATAATGCCAGATAGAAATGCGATAGTAGGGTTGGATATTTAAATAAGGAGCATCCCGACTTAAAATGAATATGACTGCGTAACCAGGCGCAATAAAAAAAGCGAAAGAATCGCTTTTATTCTGGTTGTTTTTTCGAAGAGTGACCGTTTTCTGAGATGACAAGAAATAAGGAAGTCCTATGATCGCTAGCGGAATAGTTCAAAAACTGAATGCGCAAATGAATCAGGAGTTTTATACCTCAAATTTGTATCTTCAGCTCAGCCAGAGGTGCAGCGAGAATAGCCTTAATGGCACCGCACTATTTTTGCGTCATCAGGCGCAAAATACGGTGACGCAAATGATGCGCATGTACGAATACATCAAACAGAGCGGCGCCACGCCGGTGTTACAGGAGCAACACGCCCGGTGCGGTGAATTTTCCACGCTGGAAGATCTGTTTGAGCAGACGGTAAGCGATTACCAGAAGCGCATTAATGCGCTGACCTCTTTGACGGAAGACGCCCAGGCAGCAAACGATAAGTCAGCGATTAACTTCCTGAAGCGATACAGAAAAGAGGAAATCGTGGACGGGACGCTGTTGCAAATCATTCTGGATGAAGTCCGCAGCGCTAAAAAAGCGGGCATCAACATGCAGCAAACCGACCACTATCTGGTTGGCGTGATCGATCGCTATCACTAAATCAATTTCGCAGTACGAGGAGGTTTTACGCCTCCTCAGAAAATCTGTTTTACATCAGAAACAGAGGTTTATGCCAGTGAACATTTGATACCCAACACGTCATAGTGATTTTTTAACTTAGCGTTTTTATATCGTGCCAAAAATGTCTCTGCTTGTGTCTTTATATTAAGGAAGGTGCGAATAAGCAGGTCATTTCTTCCCAAGCTGACTCGCTGATTAAAATTTCGCGGATCTGGGCCGATTTTTTTCCCGCAAACACATCGAATCAGGCACTGTTGCAAAGTTAGCGATGAGGCAGCCTTTTGTCTTATTCAAAGGCCTTACATTTCAAAAACTCTGCTTACCAGGCGCATTTCGCCCAGGGGATCACCATAATAAAATGCTGAGGCCTGGCCTTTGCGTAGTGCACGCATCACCTCAATACCTTTGATGGTGGCGTAAGCCGTCTTCATGGATTTAAATCCCAGCGTGGCGCCGATTATCCGTTTCAGTTTGCCATGATCGCATTCAATCACGTTGTTCCGGTACTTAATCTGTCGGTGTTCAACGTCAGACAGGCACCGGCCTTCGCGTTTGAGCAGAGCAAGCGCGCGACCATAGGCGGGCGCTTTATCCGTGTTGATGAATCGCGGGATCTGCCACTTCTTCACGTTGTTGAGGATTTTACCCAGAAACCGGTATGCAGCTTTGCTGTTACGACGGGAGGAGAGATAAAAATCGACAGTGCGGCCCCGGCTGTCGACGGCCCGGTACAGATACGCCCAGCGGCCATTGACCTTCACGTAGGTTTCATCCATGTGCCACGGGCAAAGATCGGAAGGGTTACGCCAGTACCAGCGCAGCCGTTTTTCCATTTCAGGCGCATAACGCTGAACCCAGCGGTAAATCGTGGAGTGATCGACATTCACTCCGCGTTCAGCCAGCATCTCCTGCAGCTCACGGTAACTGATGCCGTATTTGCAGTACCAGCGTACGGCCCACAGAATGATGTCACGCTGAAAATGCCGGCCTTTGAATGGGTTCATGTGCAGCTCCATCAGCAAAAGGGGATGATAAGTTTATCACCACCGACTATTTGCAACAGTGCCGGATTGAGCGGCGTGGCATGGTCAGTCTTCCCGCAGGTACTGGTACAAGGTTTCGCGGCTGATGCCGAAGTCACGGGCCACCAAGGTTTTCTGGTCGCCTGCCGCAACTCGCCGTTTCAACTCGGCAATTTGTTCGCTGTTCAGCGATTTCTTTCGTCCCCGGTAGGCCCCGCGCTGCTTAGCCAGCACGATTCCCTCGCGCTGACGTTCGCGGATCAGAGCGCGCTCGAACTCAGCAAAGGCTCCCATGACCGACAGCATCAGATTGGCCATCGGTGAGTCCTCGCCGGTGAACGTTAGCCCTTCTTTGACGAACTCCATGCGCACGCCCCGTTGTGTCAGCCCTTGGACGATGCGGCGCAGGTCATCAAGGTTGCGTGCCAACCTGTCCATGCTATGCACCACCACGGTGTCGCCCTCGCGGACGAAGGCCAGCAGCCTTTCAAGTTCGGGACGTTGTGTGTCCTTGCCTGAAGCCTTATCGGTGAATACCTTGCCGACTTCTATTTGTTCCAGTTGTCGATCAGGATTCTGGTCGAAGCTGCTGACGCGAACGTAGCCGATACGTTGACCTTGCAAGATGCCTCCAAAGGTAAAAATGTCAGGATGAAATCTATTACCCTTGGCTGAATGTGTCAATAAATATAAATTAATACCCTACTCTGACGTTGTTTGTGCTCAACATCTGACATCAGGTTAGGGTATGCCTCAATCTGACGGCTGCGAACCGCCAGGGACAGGCGCAATGTCAGATTCTGTCGCGGCCTTGGCGCGTGCCTGGAAGCGTTCATAGCAATCCAGCCCGCAGAAATGTTCGACGTATTCCGCGCCTTCCGGGGTGAAGGCGGCATCGAGCGGAATTTCTTTGCAGCATACGCAGCAGGTGGTGCAACTGGCAGTGTTCGGGGCGTTTGCGTTCATGGTGGTACTCCTCCAGATTGGTAGCGAAGCTCAAAGCTGCCCACTCTCGGCTGGCTGGGAAGCGGTCATGATCTTCCCTTGAAGGCCCGCAGCAGCCGCGTCACAGACAGGACAAACAAGCCGGTCAGCGTGAGGGCTGCAATACCCCAGTGCTCCCCGATGAACGCGCCGGCCGTCGTGCCGGCTAGCACAATGGCGAGAATCGGCAAATGGCAGGGACAGGTGAGCACGGCCAGCGCGCCCCACAAGTAGCCGGTGATCGGTTTGTGCGTCTCAGACGGCAAGTGCTCTGGGCTGTTCATGGCAGACTCTCCGCGTGCTGTGCCGGTTCGGTTGGCATGGCGGCCAGTTGCATTTCGAGGCTGGCCAGGGCCTCGCGCCGACGCTCGACGAGTTGCCGCAACACGGCAAGCTGCGCAGACGCACCGTCACCGTCCGCAGCATCCAGCGCCCGGCACAGCCGCGCCAGTGCGTCCAGGCCGATACCCGCTTCGAAGGCAGCCCGTACAAAGCGCAGCCGTTGCAACGCGGTGTCATCGAACAAGCCGTAGCCGCCCGTGGTGCACGCGACCGGCCGTAGCAATCCGCGCAGCAGGTAGTCGCGCACGATATGCACGCTCACCCCGGCATCAAGGGCCAGCCGGGACACTGTGTAGGCGCTCATTGAACACCTCCTTTTCCTCATCCGGCGCAGCACGAAAGCTGCTTCACGTCCTTGCTGAAGGTCTGCGCCGCGAGCTTCAGCCCTTCGACCATGGTCAGGTAGGGGAACAATTGGTCGGCCAGTTCCTGCACGGTCATACGGTTGCGAATGGCGAGCACCGCCGTCTGGATCAGTTCACCCGCTTCCGGGGCCACCGCTTGCACGCCGATGAGCCGTCCGCTACCTTCCTCGATGACCAGCTTGATGAAGCCGCGTGTGTCGAAGTTGGCAAGCGCACGCGGCACGTTGTCCAAGGTCAAGGTGCGACTGTCGGTCTCGATCCCGTCGTGATGTGCTTCCGCCTCGCTGTAGCCCACGGTGGCGACCTGCGGGTCGGTGAACACCACGGCCGGCATTGCGGTCAGGTCCAGGGCCGCATCGCCGCCAGTCATGTTGATCGCAGCACGGGTGCCGGCCGCTGCCGCCACATAGACGAACTGAGGCTGGTCGGTGCAGTCGCCAGCCGCATAAATGTGTGGCGTACTGGTGCGCATGCCCTTGTCGATGACGATGGCCCCCTGCGCATTGGCAGCGACTCCCGCCGCTTCCAATGCCAGGCTGCGCGTGTTCGGTGCCCTGCCAGTGGCGACCAGCAGCTGGTCGGCGCGTATTTCACCGTACCCGGTGGTCAGCACGAATTCGCCGTCCACATGCGCGACCTGGCTGGCTTGCGTGTATTCCAATACCTTGATCCCTTCGGCACGGAACGCGGCTGTAACGGCCTCGCCGATGGCCGGGTCTTCGCGGAAGAACAGCGTGCTGCGTGCCAGGATCGTCACTTTGCTGCCCAGCCGGGCAAAGGCTTGCGCCAGTTCCAGCGCCACCACAGACGAGCCGATCACGGCCAGGCGCTCGGGAATGGTGTCGCTGACCAGGGCCTCGGTGGAAGTCCAGTAGGGTGACTCTTTCAGGCCCGGAATCGGCGGCACGGCCGGGCTGGCACCCGTGGCGACCAGGCAGCGGTCGAACGCCACCACACGCTCGCCGCCATCGTTTAAACGGACGGCAAGGCTCTGGTCGTCCTTGAAACGCGCTTCACCATGCAGCACGGTGATGGCCGGGTTGCTGTCCAGGATGCCTTCGTACTTGGCGTGGCGCAGCTCATCGACGCGCGCCTGCTGCTGGGCCAGTAGTTTGCTGCGATCAATCGCAGGCACAGTCGCCGCGATGCCACTGTCGAATGGGCTTTCACGGCGCAAATGGGCGATATGGGCAGCGCGGATCATGATCTTGGACGGCACGCAGCCGACATTGACGCAAGTACCGCCGATGGTGCCGCGCTCGATCAGCGTGACGTTCGCACCTTGCTCGACGGCCTTCAGCGCCGCCGCCATCGCGGCTCCGCCGCTGCCAATAACGGCGACGTGCAGTCCGTCCCCATCACCACCAGCCTTGTCGCCACCGCCCAGCCATCCCAGCGCCTTGCCAAGCAGTCTGCCCCGCGCTGAAGTGGATGGGGCATCGGCGGGTGTGGCCTTGTAGCCGAGGCCGGCCACAGCGGCGGTCAGCGCCTCTGGCGAGGTGCCGGGATCGGTGGCGAGTTGCGCGGAGCCTTTCGGGTAGGACACGAGCGCCGACAGCACGCCCGGCACTTTCTCCAGGGCGTCCTTGACATGTGTCGCGCACGAGTCGCAGGTCATTCCGGTGATATTCAAATACATTGCATCGTTCCTTTTCGTTTCGGCAACTGCCAATGCAGTTAGCCGTGTTTGGGTGGTAGTTCGCAGCGGCGGTTGGCCGGTGAGAGCAGATCCCAGATCGACACCCCGATCATCAAGGCCAGACCGACATAGAGGAGGTTCGCCGTCCACCAATTGCCAAAAAACAAGAGCATGGCCGCCAGCACGATGGCTGGGCCGACCATCCCGAGCAGGCTGCGGTACCATTGCCGATGACTCAGCCAGCCCAGTGCATTCGCCAGCAAAGCCACGACTGCGAACAGCGGCAGCAGCTTGGAGATAAACAACCCTTCGTATTCCTGTAGAAAGCCAAGGCCGATGGCCGCGCCCAGGCTGGCGATAGCCGGGAAACAGGCAGCGCATCCCATCGCGGAAACAACGCTGCCAAGCGCGCCAGCCTTGTCGGCAATGCGTGTAATCAGTCCCATGATCGCCCCAGGTTCGGGTTCAGTGGCTCACTGCTTGACGCTGGACGGATAGCCCGCGTCTCCGGTTGCCTTGGTCAGCTTCTGCACGCTGGTCTTGGCATCATCGAACGTGACAACCGCTTCGCGTGTCTCGAAGGTCACGTCAATTTTGCTGACGCCTTCGACCTTGGAAATCGCCTTCTTGACGGTGATCGGGCAGGTGGAGCAGGTCATGCCCGGTACGGACAGCGTGACGGTCTGGGTGGCGGCCCACACGGGGGCAACAACGGCAGCGAGGGCGAGGGCGGCAAACAGTTTTTTCATGATGAACTCCTGTGATTAATAGAAAAATGGCATGACGTAGGGAAATCCGAGCGCGACCAGGACCAGCGCGGCCACGATCCAGAAAATGAGCTTGTAAGGGGGTCTGAGGGCCAATGGAACGAAAACGTACGCTAAGGAAATAACCAATTGTTATAATTGATATTATTCATTCTTCTCTATGAACTGAAAGCCCGCACTAAGCAATGTTTTAGCCTCAAATGACTTTTTTACCTACCCAACTAACGTAACGATCGCACATCAGGTCGTTTTTCAACCGCATAGTGACACCTGCACTCACATGCGAGAAAACACATATGATTTTGACTTCTTGTTTTGGTGGAGAGACAATACCCATTCATAGCAGGAGTACATAATGCCAGAAATTGCATCCCTACAACTTTTCAAAATACTATCTGATGAAACCCGCCTGGGTATCGTGCTACTGCTCAGGGAGATGGGGGAGCTGTGCGTATGCGATCTCTGCACAGCGCTGGAACAATCACAACCCAAGACCTCCCGCCATCTGGCGATGCTTCGGGAAAGTGGCCTGTTGCTGGATCGCAAGCAGGGGAAATGGGTTCATTATCGCTTATCCCCGCATATTCCTTCCTGGGCTGCCCTGGTGATTGAGCAGGCCTGGTTAAGTCAACAGGACGACGTACAGGCCATCGCCCGTAAGCTGGCATCGGCCAACTGCTCTGGCAGCGGTAAGGCTGTTTGTATCTAAAAATTTTGCCTGTACATATATGTTTTTACGAATATGAGGTGTTAAAGATGAAAATGTTAACGGTGTTTGATCCGGCGATGTGCTGCAGTACCGGCGTTTGTGGTTCAGATGTCGATCAGGTTTTGGTCAATTTTTCTGCTGATGTGCAATGGCTGAAAGGGCGTGGGGTTCAGATCGAACGTTATAACCTGGCGCAGCAGCCTATGAGCTTCGTTGAGAACGAAAAAGCGAAAGCATTCCTTGAGGCTTCTGGAGCTGAAGGGCTTCCGCTGCTGTTGCTTGATGGTGAAACGGTGATGGCCGGGCGATACCCAAAACGCGCTGAACTGGCTCGCTGGTTTGGTATACCGCTGGAAAAGGTGGGTTTAGCTTCCACCAGTTGCTGTGGTGGTAAAACTTCCTGTTGTTGAGTATGTCAGGAGGACATATGAAATTCTTAGAGAATATCCCGTCTTACCTGTTTTTCACCGGTAAGGGAGGTGTAGGCAAAACTTCGATTTCCTGCGCAACGGCTATACGTCTGGCTGAACTGGGAAAGCGTGTTCTGCTTGTCAGTACCGACCCGGCTTCCAATGTCGGTCAGGTATTCGATCAGACTATCGGTAACACTATCCAGCCCGTGACTGCTGTGTCTGGTCTTTCGGCTCTGGAGATTGACCCGCAGGACGCCGCCCAGCAATACCGCGCCAGAATCGTTGACCCTATTAAAGGTCTTTTGCCTGATGACGTTGTTAACAGCATCAGTGAACAGCTTTCAGGAGCTTGTACGACAGAGATCGCTGCATTCGACGAGTTTACTGGCTTACTGACTGACGCTTCTCTGCTGACCCGCTTTGATCACATCATTTTTGATACTGCCCCAACTGGCCACACTATTCGCCTTCTTCAGCTTCCCGGAGCCTGGAGCAGCTTCATCGAAAGTAACCCGGATGGTGCTTCCTGTCTTGGTC
Organism: Citrobacter sp. CFNIH10; assembly: GCF_002934585.1. Classification (NCBI taxonomy): domain Bacteria; kingdom Pseudomonadati; phylum Pseudomonadota; class Gammaproteobacteria; order Enterobacterales; family Enterobacteriaceae; genus Citrobacter; species Citrobacter sp. CFNIH10. The sequence goes on along the minus strand of NZ_CP026211.1, from coordinate 20,856 downwards.
CAATGGCTGGGCTGGAAAAACAACGCGAGCAATATGCTCATGCGGTTGAGGCATTATCCGATCCTGAACGAACTCGCCTTGTGCTGGTCGCGCGATTGCAAAAATCAACACTGCAGGAAGTCGCTCGTACTCATGACGAATTATCAGCTATTGGCCTTAAAAATCAGTATTTAGTCATTAACGGTGTCCTGCCTGCGAGCGAAGCAGAACGTGATGCACTGGCCGCTGCAATATGGCAACGGGAGCAAGAGGCGCTGGCAAATCTTCCTGCCGGGTTATCTGATTTGCCGACAGACAACTTATACCTGCAGCCGCTGAACATGGTTGGTGTATCCGCATTGAAAGGCCTGCTCAACGAACACGCTGAGATAACATCGCTTCCTGAACAAAGCCCACAGAACAAGCCAGAGAATATGTCGTTGTCTGTCCTGGTTGATGATATCGCCCGCAGTGAACACGGTTTGATTATGCTGATGGGCAAAGGTGGTGTGGGCAAAACCACAATGGCTGCGGCTATCGCCGTCAGTCTGGCGGATAAGGGTTTTGATGTGCATCTCACCACCTCAGATCCTGCTGCACATCTCAGTACAACGCTCAATGGCAGCCTCAAAAATCTGCAGGTCAGCCGAATCAACCCTCACGATGAAACTGAACGCTATCGTCAGCATGTTCTTGAGACGAAAGGCAGGGATCTGGATGAGGCTGGGAAACGGCTGCTCGAAGAGGATTTACGTTCTCCTTGCACAGAAGAGATTGCGGTGTTCCAGGCGTTTTCACGCGTAATTCGTGAAGCTGGCAAACGGTTTGTGGTCATGGATACGGCACCTACCGGGCATACGCTATTACTGCTTGATGCTACCGGGGCTTATCACCGTGAGATTGCCAGGAAGATGGGGGATAAAGGTCATTTTACCACTCCGATGATGCAGCTTCAGGACCAGGAACGTACCAAAGTTTTGCTGGTCACTCTGCCTGAAACCACACCTGTACTGGAAGCGGCAAACCTGCAGTCCGATCTTGAACGTGCGGGGATTCATCCCTGGGGCTGGATTATCAATAACAGCCTTTCGATTGCACAGACGCAATCGCCGCTGCTTTGCCAGCGCGCCCTACAAGAGCGTCCTCAAATCGAGGTTGTGAAAAACCAGCATGCAAGCCGCATAGCGTTAGTACCGGTAATGGCTGCAGAGCCCACTGGCATCGAGAAACTCAGAGAGCTGGTTGTTTAATTTTTTTTGTATATACAGGGCGGCAAAGCCGTCCTGTCTGGAGGATTTATGTTACTGGCAGGCGCTATTTTTGTCCTGACCATCGTTTTGGTTATCTGGCAACCGAAGGGATTAGGGATCGGCTGGAGTGCGACGCTGGGCGCGGTACTGGCGCTGATCTCTGGCGTAGTCCATTTTGGTGATATCCCTGTAGTGTGGAATATTGTCTGGAATGCGACGGCGACCTTTATTGCCGTGATTATTATCAGCCTTCTGCTCGATGAATCGGGCTTTTTCGAATGGGCGGCGCTGCACGTTTCACGTTGGGGTAACGGTCGCGGGCGTTTGCTGTTTACCTATATCGTTTTGCTCGGCGCAGCGGTGGCGGCACTGTTTGCCAACGATGGTGCGGCATTGATTCTGACGCCAATTGTTATCGCCATGCTGCTTGCATTAGGTTTCAGCAAAGGCACTACGCTGGCATTTGTCATGGCCGCCGGGTTTATTGCCGATACGGCCAGTCTGCCGCTTATCGTGTCCAACCTGGTTAACATCGTTTCTGCAGACTTCTTTGGGCTGGGTTTCACTGAGTATGCGTCGGTAATGGTGCCGGTGGATATCGCAGCCATTATCGCCACGCTGGTGATGCTGCATCTGTTCTTCCGCAAAGATATTCCGCCAACTTACGACCTGGCTCTCCTGAAAGCACCGGCAAAAGCGATTAAAGATCTGGCAACCTTCAGAACCGGCTGGATAGTGTTGATCCTTCTTCTGGTTGGCTTTTTCGTCCTTGAGCCGTTGGGTATCCCGGTCAGTGCGATTGCTGCTGTAGGGGCTGTCATTCTGTTTGCGGTGGCGAAGCGAGGCCATGCCATTAACACTGGCAAAGTGCTTCGCGGTGCGCCATGGCAGATCGTCATATTCTCTCTGGGAATGTATCTGGTGGTCTATGGTCTGCGTAATGCCGGACTAACAGAATACCTCTCCGGTGTGTTGAACGTGCTGGCAGATAAAGGACTTTGGGCCGCGACGTTTGGTACTGGCTTCCTGACGGCTTTCCTCTCTTCCATCATGAACAATATGCCTACCGTGCTGGTTGGTGCTCTCTCTATTGATGGCAGCACTGCAACAGGCGTTATCAAAGAGGCGATGATTTTTGCCAACGTGATTGGCTGCGATCTTGGACCGAAAATTACACCTATTGGTAGCCTGGCAACGTTGCTCTGGCTGCATGTCCTTTCACAGAAGAACATGACCATCACATGGGGATACTATTTCCGCACCGGGATCGTCATGACTCTGCCTGTGCTGTTTGTAACGCTGGCCGCGCTGGCGCTACGTCTCTCTTTCACTTTGTAATGAGATACTGATATGAGCAACATCACCATTTATCACAACCCAGCCTGCGGCACGTCGCGTAATACGCTGGAGATGATCCGCAACAGCGGTATCGAGCCGACCGTTATTCTTTACCTTGAGACTCCACCTTCACGCGATGAGCTGCTCAAACTCATTGCGGATATGGGCATTTCCGTCCGGGCTTTGCTGCGTAAGAACGTCGAGCTGAAGTGGTTTACTGAATTTGGCCACCTGAACAGAGGTGATATGCTCACCTCAGAACAACACAGGTGCCATAATGAAAAAAAGAAATTTCAGCGCAGAGTTTAAACGCGAATCCGCTCAACTGGTCGTTGACCAGAATTACACCGTGGCAGATGCAGCCAGCGCTATGGATGTCGGCCTTTCCACAATGACGCGATGGGTGAAACAATTACGTGATGAGCGGCAGGGAAAAACACCAAAAGCCTCCCCCATTACCCCGGAACAAATTGAAATCCGTGAGCTCAGGAAAAAGCTACAACGTATTGAAATGGAAAATGAAATATTAAAAAAGGCTACCGCGCTCTTGATGTCAGACTCCCTGAACAGTTCTCGATAATCGGGAAACTCAGGGCGCGTTATCCTGTGGCCACTCTCTGCCATGTGTTCGGGGTCCATCGCAGCAGCTACAAATACTGGAAAAACCGTCCTGAAAAGCCAGACGGCAGACGGGCTGTATTACGCAGCCAGGTACTTGAACTGCATGGCATCAGCCACGGCTCTGCCGGAGCAAGAAGCATCGCCACAATGGCAACCCAGAGAGGCTACCAGATGGGGCGCTGGCTTGCTGGCAGACTCATGAAAGAGCTGGGGCTGGTCAGTTGCCAGCAGCCGACTCACCGGTATAAGCGTGGCGGTCATGAGCACGTTGCTATCCCGAATCATCTTGAGCGACAGTTCGCCGTAACGGAACCAAATCAGGTGTGGTGCGGTGATGTGACCTATAGTGTGCCCGGAGTTCAGGGCGGGCATGGATGCTTAAATGAACCGCGAGTCTGTCTGGAATATTGAACCGGTAACTCACGATGAGAAACCCAACAATCCCACCGGGTGTGACGGTGGAGAACCTGAGCGGCAGTGACCTGCGGCATGCCCGCAGGGTGATGTAACCCGCTGACAACGGGGATTGAGGCGAGATCACTAAGCCGAGATGATCCTCAAGGTTAAGTACTGAAAGGCTGAAGAACATGAACCCGTTAATCCGCCTCTGTGGGTTGAAAACGTCACCACGGCCTACGTGATCTGACAGGCCGTGCAGGAGGAACTGGCAGTGATACGTAAGCACTGCCGGTCGAAGGTGTTTTGACATGTATGCGAAACACCGGGGCAGCAGCGTCTATCACGCTTGCGTTGCTGACTTCTGCCAACTTGCGGCAAGCAAGGATAAAGAGTGCGACGGGCAGCCTCCTCAGTATGCCTGAGTCCAGGCAGGTAAACCGGGGAAGGTCAGCGACGGATGTTAAGGGGGCATGGCTCCGATGACGCGCTGGCTGGCGGAGCTTCCGTAGTAGTCCGCGATGGGGAAAGCCCATTACATGGCGAAGGGAAGCAGTTTGAATGTGTTTGCGACGTGAATTAACTGACCTAACGAGGTGAAGACCTTTGATAATCAGCGAAATGCAACGCAAGCTTGCCACATGGGCAGCCACCGATCCGTCCCTACGGATTCAACGGCTGCTGCGTCTGATAACACAACCAGAATGGCTGGCTGAAGCGGCGCGGATCACGCTTTCATCAAAGGGGGCGCATACCCCCGGCGTTGATGGCGTGAACAAAACAATGCTACAGGCCAGACTGGCTGTTGAGCTGCAAATCCTCAGGGATGAATTACTCTCAGGCCACTACCAGCCCTTGCCCGCCAGACGGGTTTACATCCCTAAAAGCAACGGCAAACTGCGACCACTGGGTATCCCCGCGTTGCGGGATCGTATTGTTCAGCGGGCCATGCTGATGGCGATGGAGCCGATATGGGAGAGTGATTTTCATACGCTCTCATATGGCTTCCGGCCTGAGCGCAGTGTCCACCACGCGATCCGCACGGTGAAATTACAGCTCACAGACTGCGGTGAAACCCGGGGACGCTGGGTGATTGAAGGCGACCTGTCCAGTTACTTCGACACCGTACATCATCGACTGCTGATGAAGGCTGTACGCCGCAGGATCAGTGACGCACGTTTCATGACTCTGCTGTGGAAAACCATCAAGGCGGGACATATCGATGTCGGTCTCTTTCGGGCGGCCAGTGAAGGTGTGCCACAGGGCGGTGTTATATCGCCGCTATTATCGAACATCATGCTGAATGAGTTCGATCAATACCTGCATGAGCGCTACCTGAGCGGGAAAGCCAGAAAAGATCGGTGGTACTGGAATAACAGTATCCAACGGGGCCGAAGTACGGCGGTCAGAGAAAACTGGCAGTGGAAACCCGCGGTGGCGTACTGCCGCTATGCCGATGATTTTGTCCTCATCGTCAAAGGCACCAAAGCACAGGCGGAAGCCATCAGGGAGGAGTGTCGGGGTGTGCTCGAAGGCAGTCTGAAACTCAGGCTGAACATGGATAAGACTAAAATCACCCATGTTAATGACGGCTTTATCTTTCTGGGGCACAGGATCATTCGCAAACGCAGTCGTTATGGCGAGATGCGAGTGGTCTCAACGATCCCGCAGGAGAAAGCCAGAAACTTCGCCGCATCGCTGACAGCACTGTTATCAGGCAACTACAGTGAAAGCAAAGTCGATATGGCTGAACAACTCAACCGAAAACTGAAAGGCTGGGCCATGTTCTATCAGTTCGTTGATTTTAAGGCCAAAGTCTTCAGTTATATCGACCGTGTCGTGTTCTGGAAGCTGGCTCACTGGCTGGCCCGCAAATACCGTACAGGTATCGCTTCCCTGATGAGGTGGTGGTGTAAATCACCGAAACCGGGTCAGAGCAAAACGTGGGTTTTATTTGGTAAAACCAATCACGGCAAGCTCAGCGGCGAAATACTGTACCGGTTGGTGGGGCAAGGCAAGAAGCTGTTCCGCTGGCGGCTACCCGAAGGTAATCCCTATCTGAGGACGGAGACCAGAAACACGTATACATCGCGCTTTACAGAAGTGGCAATGGCGTTCGCCAGCATTTAAATGGAGAGCCGGATGCGCTGAAAGGTGCACGTCCGGTTCGGGGAGGAGAGGCAGGGAAATAGTCCGACTACGCCCTGCCTCTTACTCTACTCTGGACGGGTAAGCGCTGGGCGTACCTCGCCGTTGTTCTCGACCTGTTCGCAAGAAAACCAGTGGGCTGGGCCATGTCGTTCTCGCCGGACAGCAGGCTTACCATGAAAGCACTGGAAATGGCATGGGAAACCCGTGGTAAGCCCGTCGGGGTGATGTTCCACAGCGATAGTAATAATGCCGATGTCAGTCTTTACCACCACTTAGTTTGCCGTTTAACCAGATTGGTGTGATTACTGATGCAGTGAAGACCTTCCCGCATCCTGACTCACACAGCGATCGACCTTTTGTGTCCTGCCCTGGACCCGTCGGTTGCCGGAAGCGCCTTCATGCGAGGCATCTCCTCACCGATGCGCGTGACTCAAGAAGGGCCTGACGGCTTGTCTCGTTACTGTCCTGTCCGGGTTATCTGTCTGGAGATTCAACTCTGTTTCCTCACAGGAGCTCTGTCATGGTTGATAAAGTTACCGAAGCTGCCGTTGTGGGTGGCGTGGATACACATAAAGATTTGCACGTTGCCGCTGTCGTAGATCAGAACAATAAAGTCCTTGGGACTCAGTATTTCTCCACAACACGACAAGGTTACCGGCAGATGCTGGCATGGATGACCTCGTTTGGGACATTAAAGCGAATTGGTGTTGAGTGCACAGGTACCTATGGTTCCGGTTTGCTTCGTTATTTTCAGAACGCCGGGTTAGAAGTTCTTGAGGTGACTGCTCCAGACCGGATGGAGCGACGCAAACGGGGTAAAAGTGACACAATTGATGCTGAATGTGCCGCTCATGCAGCATTCTCAGGCATCAGGACAGTTACTCCCAAAACGCGTGATGGCATGATTGAGTCCCTGCGGGTATTAAAAACTTGCCGAAAAACAGCAATATCAGCCCGCAGAGTCGCTCTCCAGATTATCCATTCAAATATTATCTCTGCCCCGGATGAATTACGTGAACAGCTCAGAAATATGACGCGCATGCAGCTCATCAGGACCCTGGGTTCCTGGAGACCTGATGCCAGTGAATACCGCAATGTAACCAACGTTTATCGCATTTCATTAAAGTCCCTTGCCCGACGCTATCTCGAGTTACATGACGAAATCGCTGATCTGGATGTCATGATTGCGGCAATTGTCGACGAGTTGGCACCTGAGCTGATTAAACGTAATGCTATCGGATACGAAAGCGCTTCACAGTTGCTGATCACTGCCGGAGACAATCCTCAACGGTTAAGATCAGAATCAGGATTTGCGGCACTGTGTGGTGTCAGCCCGGTCCCCGTTTCTTCTGGAAAAACGAACCGTTACCGACTTAATCGTGGTGGAGATCGTGCTGCAAATAGTGCACTTCACATCATCGCCATCGGACGCTTACGAACTGACGCAAAAACAAAGGAATATGTCGCCAGGCGTGTAGCCGAAGGACATACAAAAATGGAAGCGATACGCTGTCTAAAGCGATATATCTCCCGTGAAGTTTACACGTTACTGCGCAATCAAAACAGGCGGATCAACAGTATCCCGATAACAGCTTGACTCTTAGAAGGGCGTCCAAGGCAGTCATTATACGAGCAGGCAGTTCCGGCAGTTACTGTGGCGATACCGGATCAGGCAGAGTATGAGTCGGCGTGGAAACTGCTGGGATAACAGCCCAATGGAGCGCTTCTTCAGGAGTCTGAAGAACGAATGGGTGCCAGCGACGGGCTATGTAAGCTTCAGCGATGCAGCTCACGCAATAACGGACTATATCGTTGGATATTACAGCGCACTAAGACCGCACGAATATAATGGTGGGTTACCACCAAACGAATCAGAAAACCGATACTGGAAAAACTCTAACGCGGTGGCCAGTTTTAGTTGACCACAACAAGCCGTATGAGGAACTGGGTCTTGCAGAAGATAAATTTACTGACGACCAGCTCATCGACTTTATGCTACAGCATCCGATTCTGATCAACCGTCCGATCGTAGTGACGCCACTGGGAACTAAACTTTGCCGTCCTTCAGAGGTTGTTCTCGATATCCTTCCAGATGCCCAGAAAGCGGCTTTCACCAAGGAAGACGGTGAAAAAGTCGTTGATGATTCAGGTAAAAGACTGAAATAAAGACGAAGGGGGCATTTGCCCCCTTCATTATTACTTCGCCATTTCTTCCAGCAGGTCAATACCAACCGGCTCTTCGCTCTGTAGCGCTGTTAATGCAATACGCTTTGCATACTGCTCTTCCACATCAGAGATGAGAGGCAGCTCGCGGTTCGCCCTGATCTTCAGGAAAGGCGAAGACGGTTGAGCAGCTGCCAGGCTGTTATTAACGACCCATGCCCACGGCTCGATGCCAGCTCGGCGTAGATCCTGCTGCAGGTTAGCGGCTTCCAGTACAGGTGTCGTTTCGGCAAGCGTCACGATAATCACCTTCGTCTTCTCCGGGTCTGCTGCTTTTTCGCTATCACCTGTCTTCGATGTCAGAAAGCGAGAGAATTCGGCTTCATGCTGTCGCCAGAACACACTCATGCAATTGTTGAATGCCTTTACATCACTCATGTTCGTCCTCAAATTTTGCTCAGATTAACCCGGCTCTCATCTTCCAGAATTTTATAAACAGTGGAACGGGCAATACTGAGCCGGCGGGCAATATCTGTTGCACCAGTTCCCTGCTGATGAAGTGCCAGTACACTATTTCTGTCGATGATGCGCTTTCGGCCAAACCGGATACCTTTCAGCCTGGCCTCCTGCCGTCCTTCGTTCGTACGCTCCAGAATCCTCCTGCGTTCGGCCTGGGCTACAGCTGAAAGAATGGTCACAACCATTTTCCCCATTTCACCGTCGGTGCTGATCCCGTCGTCTATGAATCGGACCGCGACTCCCTGAGCGTCGAATTCTTTTATCAGTTGGATCATATCGGCAGTGTCGCGGCCAAGCCGGTCGAGTTTCTTCACCAGGATGACGTCACCTTCCTCCACCTTCATTCGCAGCAGATCCAGTCCTTTCCTGTCGGTAGAACTGCCGGATGCTTTGTCGGTAAATATGCGACTGGCTTTCACCCCCGCCTCTTTAAGCCCCTTGATCTGAATATCGAGGGACTGCTGGCTTGTTGATACCCGTGCGTAACCAAAAAGTCGCATAAAAATGTATCCTAAATCAAATATCGGACAGTGGGTGTCTGTTATAACAAAAAATCGATTTAATAGACACCTAGACAACACCATTTTAGTGTGTCCGAGAATTTATAATATTTCGAACGGTTGCAGTTGTGTTAAAAAAGCCGTCAGGCAGGGAGGCCGATATGCCCGTTGATTTTTTGACCACTGAGCAGGTTGAGAGTTATGGCAGGTTCACTGGCGAACCCGATGAACTTCAGCTGGCGCGTTATTTTCATCTTGATGAAGCGGATAAAGAATTTATCGGGAAAAGCCGGGGTGATCACAATGGCACTGTTGCAAAGTTAGCGATGAGGCAGCCTTTTGTCTTATTCAAAGGCCTTACATTTCAAAAACTCTGCTTACCAGGCGCATTTCGCCCAGGGGATCACCATAATAAAATGCTGAGGCCTGGCCTTTGCGTAGTGCACGCATCACCTCAATACCTTTGATGGTGGCGTAAGCCGTCTTCATGGATTTAAATCCCAGCGTGGCGCCGATTATCCGTTTCAGTTTGCCATGATCGCATTCAATCACGTTGTTCCGGTACTTAATCTGTCGGTGTTCAACGTCAGACGGGCACCGGCCTTCGCGTTTGAGCAGAGCAAGCGCGCGACCATAGGCGGGCGCTTTATCCGTGTTGATGAATCGCGGGATCTGCCACTTCTTCACGTTGTTGAGGATTTTACCCAGAAACCGGTATGCAGCTTTGCTGTTACGACGGGAGGAGAGATAAAAATCGACAGTGCGGCCCCGGCTGTCGACGGCCCGGTACAGATACGCCCAGCGGCCATTGACCTTCACGTAGGTTTCATCCATGTGCCACGGGCAAAGATCGGAAGGGTTACGCCAGTACCAGCGCAGCCGTTTTTCCATTTCAGGCGCATAACGCTGAACCCAGCGGTAAATCGTGGAGTGATCGACATTCACTCCGCGTTCAGCCAGCATCTCCTGCAGCTCACGGTAACTGATGCCGTATTTGCAGTACCAGCGTACGGCCCACAGAATGATGTCACGCTGAAAATGCCGGCCTTTGAATGGGTTCATGTGCAGCTCCATCAGCAAAAGGGGATGATAAGTTTATCACCACCGACTATTTGCAACAGTGCCCAGTCCACGCCTCAGAACTTGTGGGCTCGCTTTTAAAAAGTTCCCGTCCGTCAGGGCTGGCGCAGGCGATTATGGAGGTGGGACGGGTCAACAAGACGCTGTACCTCCTCAACTACATTGATGATGAAGAATATCGTCGCAGGATACTGACTCAGCTTAACCGGGGAGAAGGCCGTCACGCCGTGGCAAGGGCGATCTGTTACGGCCAACGTGGTGAGATTAGAAAACGTTACCGTGAGGGGCAGGAGGATCAACTGGGTGCGCTGGGGCTTGTCACTAACGCAGTTGTATTGTGGAACACGCTTTATATGCAGGAAGCGCTATCACATTTGCGCAGCGCTGGTGAGATCCCGGAAGACGAGCATATCTCACGCCTGTCGCCACTGATGTACGGTCATATCAACATGCTGGGACATTATACGTTCACGCTGCCGGAAAATATTCTGAAGGGAGAGTTGAGGCCATTAAATTTCAATTCAAACAATGAATTATTGCCTTAACGTGGTTTTTTACACGATTGAACCTCGAACCCCTATATCGGCTAAAGCACTCCGGTAGCTTGATTCACCCCACGGCCACGGCAGGATCTTGGCCGTCGCAAGCGCCAGGGGAAAATCTTCAGCTGCAAGCCTGAGTGATTTCATGTGCGTGTAATCCATCGCCCAGATGATTTTTGTGAAGAAGAACTCGCGCTCGTTCATGTCCGGGCGCGCGTCCTGGCCCTCCGTGCCAACGGCCAGCAAGTAATCGGCCTGAATTGGCAGTATCAGCGCGCGTAGTAAGTCATGGATCGCCGGTTGCGGCAGTCTGCGCGCCAGATTAATTACCCGGTCGAACTTCAGTTTATCCTGCTTGCGCTTGTCGGTCTGCTCCATCAGATTTCATGGCCCCCTTCTTCATGCTCATGCTCATGGGTGTGTTCTTTTCCGGTATGGCTCTGTTCCGCCTGAGACGTCTGCGGCATGGCGTAATCGTCGTAAATGCTGCTGTCAAAGTCGTAGTCTGATGCTTCGGCATAATGCTCGTAATCGGCATACTCCTGCGCGCTCCACTGCTGATCGTCGGCAGCAGCATAATCATGGGCCAGTTCTGCATCATTTTGCTGTGCTTCATGACGCCGCAGGCCAACGGAATCATCCATAGGGTTCTGCTTAAGATGAAAGGCGTCCTCTGCGTTGCTCACCGGCTGATAATCAGTGCCGGTTGTCATGTTATGTTCATCGGGTTTCTGGTTAAACGCCATGCTTTCCCCCGTGGCTTCTGGCAGACCTTTTTCAGCTGATCGGGTTTCTAAACTGGTATCGCGGCCAATATCCTTAAACCTGGCCTCAAGCCCAAAGAAACGGTCAATTTCTGCGGCCGTGGTTTTCGGGCTGTCGCGGCTCACGCTCGATGCCAAAGATTTTTTATCGTCGGTAAAAATTTCCACCTCATGACGCGCACGCGAAATACCAACATAAAAAACGTCCTTAGAAGTGGTAAGCGATTTGGTATCTATGTTGAACAACACGCGATCACAGGTAAGCCCCTGGGATTTGTGGACGGTGGTTGCATAAGCATAGGAAAGATAAGAAGCCTGTTTTTTGTCCAGCTCAACCGTGCGCCCTTTTTTGTCCTCAAGCGTCAGTTTTTCACCCTCCACGGTTTTCACCGTGAAGCGGTCGCCGTTGGCAACGTCCAGCGTTTTATCGTTACGCGTTACCATGACCTTATCGCCCGGCGCCAGTTCGGCGCTGACTGCCTGGTATACAGACAGCTTGGTGTGTGTACGCGGGCTGAAAGCGATCTGCTCACCGCTGCTGCTTTCAACCGTCAATTTGTTGCCCGGCCCGGTATCAAGAACCTGGTAAGACTCGCCCCGCTTCATACCATTTTTGTAATCCTGTTCGGGGATAATGATTTGCCCTTTACTGAAATAACGGCTGTCGCGGCGTTCCGCCTGTGTCGAATCCACGCGGTCAAGTAGCGTGAACGTTTCGCCGGTTCCGGCAAGCCCCAGATTGCCCCGGATGTAGTCATTGAGGGTTTTGCGTGAGGCGTTCGTACCAGAGATTATCAGGGTGGCATCCTGTTGTTCTGAGGACAGAGACAGGTAGCGATCGGCAAGTTGAGCGAGTCGGGGCGCTTCTTCCTTCAGTTCGTTCACGCCGGTGATATTTTTCAGGGCGCGCGCGGCATTACCTTCAGCGGCATACTTAACCGCCTCAAGCAAAACTTCATTCTTCTGTCGCTGAATGTCTTTCATGTAGCTGGTCTGCATACCTGCTTTAATCAGCTGCTCAAAAGGCTTACCGGCTTCTACCGCTTTCGTCTGTGACGTATCCCCCAGGAATACCGCGCGAGCGTTATGCTTCTCGATCACCTCCATCAGCTGTTTCATCTGCCGGGCGGGTATAACCCCGGCTTCATCAATGAATACGACTGATTTTTCATCCAGCTTTTTATCCTTCGCTTTGAGGAAGGCGGCAACGGTGCGGGCCGGTAATCCATCATCTTCAAGCGCTTTTTTCTGTGTCCCATAGGGGGCCAGCGCCGTGACCTTCAGCCCTTGTGACTCCAGCAGCTCTTTAGCGGCCATCGTCATATAGCTTTTACCGGTACCGGCGTAACCATGTGCGGCCACAAAACGATCTTTGCTCGTCACAATTTCTGTAACTGCGCGCATCTGCTCATTCTTGAGGGTTTTCCCGGCGAGCAGCTGGCCTGCAATCTCTGCGGTCAGCTGTCGCGGCATCTGCCCCCGGCCGCGTGATTCGATAGTCAGAATGGAACGCTCAAGGCGAATACCCTCCACGGTAGTGACGCGGTGGCTGGTCTTTTTAAGCCTGCCGTTTTTAATACCATCATCTACCGCAAAACGGGCTTTATCCGCACGCATCCCGCTATTCGTCAGCGAGTCGATCCACTCTTTGCGCGTCAGAGTTTCGGCCATAACTGAAGCACCGACCTTCAGCGTTGATTGATACCGGGCTTCGCCCTCGATGATGGCGCCCTTCTGTACCGCCTTCAGGTACGCTTTTTCAACATCGGCCATTGTGGCATGGCCCAGCACCTGCTTATTAGCGATCTGAATCAGCTTCTGGCGTTCAAAGCTGGCATCGCGCTCTGACAGCGACTTAACTGCAAACTGGATAGCCCGGTCAGCTTTAACCTCAGGGCTGGTAAAATCCGGGGCCATGTTGCGCGCAATATCAGCCTCCAGAGGTTTACCGTGTCCCTGCCATTCACGGTTATCAAAATCAATGCCTAGCGTTTTGGCGCGGCTGGCCCATTCCTGGTGAATTTCTTCACGGGAATGCTCTGTTTTCTTTTCACGCGTCGCCATCGAGACGCGGCTTTTCGTCTGAGCATCGGCGGTTTCCCGCGTCAGGCCCATTGCAGCGAGTCCCTTTTCAATTTGCTCCGACCGGCGGGAAAAAGCGCGAATCTGTTCGTCTGAAAAATGGGCCATATCGAACGTGTTATTTTTGCTGTTGTAACGCAGCTCATAACCGGCTTTGGTCAACTCCAGCGCCAGCTCCTGTTTGTAAACATCGCCCAGGTGCATTTTGTTACGCATCAGCTCATCATTTTTGAGCGCGCGCCACTGGCCGTCCTCGCGCTGGGTCATGTTCATGACAAAAGCGTGGGTGTGCAAATCAGGATCTAGCGCCCTGGACGTTTCGTGGCGAAAAGTAGCGACGACAAGGTTATTGGTATTCTGGGTTACTGATTTCCCCTGGCGAGTCGTCCGGGCCTGCGCGAGTTTTTCAGCTTCACGCACAGCAGCGGCAACAGCTTTTTCATGAGCCTCGATAATGGTTTTATCGCCGTGTATCAGCGCCTGCATGGATACCCCTTTAGGCGCTGAAAACGTCAGGTCGTAGCCCAGACGCTCTTTTTTGGCATCACCCACGTGTCGCTGCATATGCGTGAAGGTATCTATCTCTCCGACAAGCAGCTCTTTAAACCGGGCTGATTCAACGTCCCCGGATAAGCCGAGGGCTTCAGCTCCGGTTCCCTGCCAGGACGTGAATGATGAATCCTTACTGTAGTAATCATCCTTTGCATCAGAGTAGTAGCCCACAACGCTAGTGACGTTCTGGCGGGTAATCGTGGTTATATCAAGCATCAGATCTCCCTCAGTTCAATGCCAGGAACAGGGTTTTTGCGATGGTATTTAACGTGTTTAGCCTTGAACTTAGCGACGGGCATATCACCAGGCAACGCCAGATAGCCGGTGAGGTTTGGCAACATTGATATTTCGGTAGGCGTTACGGCACGAACAACTTTAACGTCGCGGCGTTTACGGACAATCCAGGGCTTCTGAGGATCGGATTCTTTACGCTCAACTTCGCCTTCTATCTCACCGAGTGAGCGCGACATTTGATCCAACGTTTCATCACCGAGACGGCTGCCGCCCAGCACGATGTTAGAACGCATGTTAGCCAGAATTGTCTGAGCCATATCCCGACCATAAACCTTAACCAGCTGAGAATAGGTTTGATAGCCAGCATAAACACACAGACCGCTTTTACGCCCTTTGGTCAGTGCATCGTTGAGGTTTGGCAGAAACTGGAGTGATTCCAGCTCGTCAATAAATACATTAATGCGGCTTTCTTTTTCACCCATACCCAGCACGATAGAAAAAATCGAATCCAGCCAGCAGGAAATTAGCGGATTAAGTGACCTTTTCATTTCTTCCTGCCAGGTGATAAACAGGGTTCCCGGCTTTCCATCATCAAGCCAGTCACGCAGGGAAAAATTACCTTCCGGCATTTTCAAATGTGGGGCAAGATTCTTACTGAGAACAAATCGCGCGCTTCCAACTGCTTTTTCAGACCCGGAAAAAATAGCTTCGGCAGGCGTCCCCATTAAAAATTCTTTTAATTTTTTCTGGTCAACGTTACAGGCCCAGTGAATAACTTCTTCCATAGTTACTGTGCTATATAGGCTGTGAAGTTTTTTCGAAACTTCACTAAAAATAAGACGGCCATAGCCGAACCATTCTTCAGTAGCCATATCAGGGCTTTCCTGAACAATAGAGTTCACTAAGCGCTCGTAATCATATGAACGGCGAATTTCATTGAAAAACACCCAGCCTTCAGTGCGTTTATCATAGGCGTTTAAAATAACATCGCCGGGACGATAGAAATTCTTTAAGAAGCCCCCATTTGGATCTAAAGCAATATTTTTGCCGCCTCTAATGATGCTCTTAAATAACAGTTCATTGAAAATTGTGGTTTTACCAGTACCGGTTGTACCGGCAATCGAAAAATGCAAGTTCTCAGCGTATGTAGGTATGGGGATATTAGCCACGGTTAACTGGTTGACACCTCTTTCGCGTGTTTTATCAGCGAGTGTTCTGGCGCGAACAAGCTCTGTACCACGATAAATCTTTTTGAATCTTTCGCCTTTAAACACGCGTGATTTATCATAAATGATAAAAGCGATCAGACCGCCAACACCAATAAACCAGCCAGCAATTAAAGCTGACCATAAAGGCCATAGCGAAAAAGTATTCTTAACCAGATACGGAATCAGGTATTTAGCCGTGGATGGATCAATACCGTAGGTAAATTTTGCAACTAGAAACCATACCATCACTGGAGGCAAAGTAATTGCAAATAAAAATGCTAAGCCTCTTTCTCTATCGTCCATTTCAGCGCTCCTTTTTTGGTTCCCAGACTTTGTAGCCGTTACGTTCAACCTCTGCTTTTGCCGCTTTGGTTTTGCCCGGTTCTGCTATCGAGCGCAGGAGGATTAGCGTTTCAATAGCGAGTGATTCATGCAACATCATCTGTCCTGCCGGTGGGAATTTTACGCCAGATAGCGTTTCGGTTATTGCCTTCAGCTCATCGCGCAGTGGGCCAAAATCCGCATCTGAAGCACGGTCAAAAAGATAATCCAGTTTGCGATTTACGTCGCTCAGCCGGTCGGCAACTATTTTCAACCCGGACTCCCGATCACCTGGGCCAGCTTCAATGCAGCGCCGCAGATAATCTGACCGATTACCTCCTGAAACCAGGTCTATATAGGCCAAAAGTTCATCTGATACTTTTGCGGTTATTATTGGCATTCAGTCCTCACATTGTGCATTTTTTAAACAAAAAATTGGGATCTAACAAGCTGAAATCTTAGTATTACCAAAGTAATAAAGCAAACTCATTATAAAACAATGAGTTATTGGGTGTTTTTAATACCTAATTATTACCGAATATTGTTGCTATTTATTTTTTTATCTTTTAAATCAGTATGATAGCGTGATTTATCGCGCTGCGTTAGGTGTATAGCAGGTTAAGGGATAAAAAATCATCTTTTTTGGTAGGGGCGATCTACGTAGGTTAAGGACTAACTGGCTAAAAAGCGTTCAATATTCCGTATTCATGCTTGCATGAATACCAGTACAACAAAAGTACATCAAAATTACATCAAAATTACATCACTTGAAGGTTGACAGTACAACAAAATTACATCATTCTTTGGTCATGAGGTAGCCAGTACAACAAAAGTACATCAAAAGTACATCAAAATTACATCAAAATTACATCATTCTAAATGAGGGTACTATGAAGCCCAAAAGTATCAGGGCGGCACTTCAGTTGATGTTGCCGGAAATAGAAGAAATGCTGTCACTGGGAGTTTCCAGGGAGGAAATTTATAAGGCAGTTTCTGAACGCTTCGGCCTGGAAGGTGTGAACGTTCGTAGCTTTGATACGTCCCTATATAGAGCGCGGCAAATCCGGAAAAATGGAATGCACAATACACATGAAAGGATGCCGAACAATGATGATAGTGTATTGCACAATACACAAAAAGGAGGTAGCGAGAAAGGTGCAGAGGAAAGTGTATTGCACAATACACAAACGCCGCCTGAGCCTGAACCGCAAGGAAGTGAAAAAAAAGAAAGTCCCGGCATTATTGATAAAGAGTTCTTCAATAAAATCAGTGAAGATTTCGACCCTAAGATGTTCAATAAAAAATTCTGAGGTGATTTATGAAAGTAGCGGTAATTAATTACAGTGGCAGCGTTGGTAAAACCTTAATTTCATCCTACCTGTTAGCCCCGCGTCTGACTGGAGCAAAATTCTATGCGGTTGAAACTATCAACCAGTCTGCTTCCGATCTGGGGATTGAGAATGTTTCCATTTTTAAAGGTGATGACTTTTCACGGTTGATTGAAGATATTGTTTTTGAAGATGCCGGGATTATTGATATTGGTGCGTCAAACGTAGAAGCGTTCCTGATGGCAATGTCCCGCTTTGACAGTGGCGCGAATGAATTTGATAAGTATGTAATCCCGGTTACGCCTGATAATAAGGCCATTGATGAAAGCCTGAAAACAGCACATACGTTAAGTAAGGCAGGTGTAAGCAGCGATAAAATCATCTTTGTTCCAAACCGCATTAGTCCAGATAGTGAAGTAGAGGATGTACTGGCGCCGGTATTTGAATTTGTCAAACGAACGAAAGTTGGCAAAATCAGCAAGAAATCTGTTATTTATAACAGTGAAGTTTTCGAATATCTCGCGTATCACCGTATCTCATTCGAAGCATTGACCGCTGAAGATCCAGAAGAATTTAAAGCCCGCGCTAAACAAACAACGGATGCTGACGAGCGCAAAAAACTGGCCCGCCGTTATACCTACATGAAACAGGCAATTCCTGTTAAAGCTAATCTCGATAAAGCATATGCGGCTTTAATGGGAGAATAAAATGGAAAAGCAGCCAGATAAATTTGAAGTTCTGATGGATTGGTTTTTAGGTGACGCGAAGGAAATCACCGCAAGTCAGAAAGAAATGACTGAGATACTTTCTGCGCTTTCGGAAAAGCTGGCAAAAGACACCGAAAGTTTAGGAGAGACGGCAGACTCTCTTAAACGGACTTTAGTAGAAAACCAGCGTTCAATTAGCCTGGCAATTAGTGATGATGCTAAGGCGCGTGAGGAATTTCTGACGAAGTTCCGCCGCGCGCAGGCGTCCAGAGCTGAGACGTTAACCCGTCAGATCCTTTTTATTACAGCTGGCTGCACTATTGTGGGCGCCGCCGTGGGTGCCGCGATAGCCATAATTCTACTGAGATAATGTAAACCGGGCATGTCCCGGTTTTTTTTCAAGCGAAGCGCGGAGGCCGCAGGCCGGAGGCATTAGTGGCCGCCGCCCGAAGGGGCGAGACGCGTAGCGGCTCGATGCGCAGCACGGCAGAACGGCCCCGCAGGGGTAATGCCCGGTTTAATTCAACGTGACAGTCACGTGGAGGAAAAATATGAATGACCGACAGCGTGAACAAGCCCGTATTCGCCAGGCCCGGCGCCGCGCGCGACTCAAAGAGGAAGGCGCTAGCGTGACAGTCACGCTAACAAAACAGGAAGAAGCAATGTTACAGGAGCTTTGCCGGGTTCGTCGTCCAGGACGAACAGCCTATTCCACGAATGAGTTTTTCCAACTGCTGCTGATCCGAAACTGGCAACAGTGGCAGGAGCAAAAGGCGCAGCTGGGGAAATGCCAGGCTTGCGGAAAGCTGAAAGCGGAGGGAGGTTGCGGCGGCGAACGGCAGAGCGAAACCTTTAACTGCTGGCTAGCCGTCGAAGCAAACGAGCTTAATGTGTAGTGTATTGTGCTATACAGAAATTGCCAAAAGCAGCGCGGAGTAATAACTGAAACGGCCGCGCAGCGGAAAGAAAAAAGCCCGGTCAATCCGGGTTTTTTTCTTTCGGCGGCTCAGTAATCGTCTAGATCTCCGCAGCCCAGCGGGCAACAATTACGCTCAATACCGTGGCTGCAATAATCGTTTTCCCGATCCTGCCGGATTTCTTCCGCGATCTCGTCTTGGGTCAGATAGTCAAATTCACGCCGCGCTACCGCGATCAGTTCTTCCCGATACTCGGCCGGAACGCCAGCAAGATAGCCGTCAATAACCGCGCTCAGGCGGCGCTGATACAGTTCATAAATCAGGCCGCAGCGGGGCTGCTGTTCGCGCGCAAAACTCTCACACTGGCGACGAAAATCTTCAAGAGTCTGCTCAAGGGTTTGTGTGGTCATGTCGTTTGTCCTCGATCTTTCTGTTAAAGACCCGGCTTGGCCGGGTCGTCAGTGCTATTTAGTTTGTTGCAGCAGCTGGTCTAATTTTGCCGCCAGTGCATACGTCGATGTGAAAGCGCCTTGCAGGCGCTGATTAGGCAGCTGGTTGAACGCTTCGAGGCAGGCGCGCAGCAATAATTCTTTCTGAGATTCGACTTCTTTTTTCAGCTGGGAAGGGGTGGTAACAGTGGTCATGCTTACTCCTTAGTGATCCGATACCGGCAATTTTTCGGGTGGCGGTATTGCCTCCCGATGATTTAATTATCGGTGATTACGCCTTTAAAGTCAATACAAGTACGGAATTTATTTACATGTTTTTATGCCCGTCAGGGCATGGAAGGCGACCGCGCCGGACTCCACCGGACACCGGCCGCAAATCGCCGGAAACTGCGGGACTGACCGGAGCAACAGGCCAACCCCCCTTCCTGCTAAGCCATAACCCAGCCCGCCGCCACGCAGCTGCCGCACGTCCCCCACGGGGGTGCGCAGTGGGCGCCGCGCGCCTGCGCGCGGGTACAGCGGCCCGCCTGCGGGTCGCGGCGCCGTACTGCGAGTTAGCGGCCGCCGCGCGGCCGGTTACGGGGGACACCGCACCGTCACGGCCAGCGCCCCGCTGAGCTGCACAATCCACGGATAACACAATAGCGCACTGGCAAAGGATGCCGACGCCTGAAGGGCGTTGGCACCCCGAAGGGGCGGGGCGAGACGGGAACCGGCTCGATGCGCAGCACAGCAGAGCGGCCCCGAAGGGGTAACGCCCTGTGTGGCATCAGGATTTAGCGCAATGGCAGAACATGAGCTGGAGAGATCACCGGCAAGCAGCAGCAAAGGGGCGGCGCAGCCGCCCAGATGGCTGTTTGCCGATACCGGCGATTAATTAGAGCGGTGTTTAATATCCCCCGCGTGGCGGGGGACTAGGTTTCAGCAAGTCATGTTAAATACGTGTCCGTCATGTAAACTGAAATCCCCAATAAACAGATCCCGCGCATAGGCTACGATGTCAAAATATCGGGCTACGGATTCAGGAATTTCATTCAGTAGACCGCTATCATTCAGGTATTCCTCTGCAAAAGTTTCTTCGTCCTTAGCTTCGCCCATATAGGCATCTCTAAACAGGTCGAAATCAGTGCTATTAAACAGATCAACAAAGGCCACAAACGCCGCTTCGTTTCCTTCCTCGCGGGCTTGTTTAAAGCCGTTAATAAAATCCCAGTTGATATGGCACTCTGACGCCATATCAGACGGAATACCCTCCCAATCCTGGAACATAAATTCTGGATCAGCCTCATTTGCGTGTAACTCGCGGCAGCGCTCGTAAAACTCCTCTGAGCTATCAAAATCGGTCAGATCGAGCCAGGCTCCCGCAATGCTTCCGCAGTTGTATTTATGGTAAGTGCCAACATAAACAGAAGGGGTCGTAATATCAGTCATGGTGTACTCCTTAAAGCGCCGATACCGGCAATTTTTCGGGCGGCGGTATTGCCTCCCGATGATTTAATTATCGGTGATTACGCCTTTAAAGTCAATACAAGTACGGAATTTATTTACATGTTTTTATGCCCGTCAGGGCATGGAAGGCGACCGCGCCGGACTCCACCGGACACCGGCCGCAAATCGCCGGAAACTGCGGGACTGACCGGAGCAACAGGCCAACCCCCCTTCCTGCTAAGCCATAACCCAGCCCGCCGCCACGCAGCTGCCGCACGTCCCCCACGGGGGTGCGCAGTGGGCGCCGCGCGCCTGCGCGCGGGTACG
>NZ_CP026214.1:0-6974 GCF_002934585.1 Citrobacter sp. CFNIH10 | reverse complement strand
CGCGGAAGATTGGTCATCCATATACAGAACCGTTTTTCCTCTGCAAACCAACGTCTTATGAGTCGATATTTATACTTTCCCGAACTCACATCCAGATCCAGAACCTCGGCTCTGCAGCTTCTCCGATCGATATCCTTGAGCTTTTTTCCGAGTAACTTGGGCATTTCCCTGCCGTCCTGTCGGTAAGCTGCCTGTACTTTGGGATTGAGATTTTGACTCCCTCTGACCAGATAGCTTCCTTTGGCTTTGGTCACATCAGCAAAGTACTCGCGGCTGATGTAACCGGCATCCGCCAATAACAGTTTGTTATTTAACGAATTTGCGGCCGGAAGATGCTTGCGCTCCGATTCGGTATCCGCCGTGATACTCATCGATATCGGCGACTGGTCCAGCAAGGACATGGTCATATGACACTCTACCGCAGCGGGGCTGTGCTTATTGAATCGGCCCGGGAAATGTTCTGCCAATTGCGGATGTAACGCGAATGACGACCCGTCCTGCAGCAGTACCTGCTCAAAGCCTGCCAGTCCGTGGGCGTCCGGTAGACACTCCTTGAGGCGTAAGGCGATGGCTCGTTCAACCAGTGCGCGCATGAACAAGGGAAAACCCTGCTTGCGTAACTGGTTGTGAAAGGGTTTATACGCTATTTGGTCAGTATCATGGAGCTGCAACGCATTGAAATGGCGATGCAAACCAGCAATACCATCCACCTTGTCGCAACCAAGCCCTGAGAGCAGAGCCGGGAGTAGTCTCGCAGGCTGGATATCCCGGAGTCGCTGACAAAAACCGGTAAATTTACCGATCCGGTTGAGTTCAGAAGAGCTAAGAAGTTGCTTGAGGTACTGGGTTGCATTGATAATAGTCATGGCTTCGGGCGTGTCGGTTTTTTTTTGCGATTAAATCAGATCACAAACGAAGACTTTTTTATATCTATTTCAATTGGTTGTAGCTAAAGATCCTGTACATGACAGGTCACTGCAGCGGCCAAACTGTTGCCACATCTCAGTTCAGGAGGAAACGCAATGACTCAGGAAAGGATCCAGACCCGCTACCCACTCGGCGGCCCCTTCGCCACCCAGGCTGAGCTGGAGCAGGCCATCACCCAGGCCATAACGACCCACAGACAAGATTTCTTCCCTCTGCTGGAACGGCTGGTGGACGTGGGGGACACCCGGGTCAACCTCAGTCAGGAGAACCCGCTGCGGGTGCTCAGCATCGAACTCGCTGACGGCCGTGAAGGAGTGGCCCATATCAACTACGAGTCCAACTTCGCCGAGAGCTGCCTGATTATCAACGAATACGACCAGCACCAGACCAGCCTGGCCTTTCGCCTCGACGGGGATGCACTTATCTTCGACGTCGAACTGCCGATCGCGTGGAATTTCAATAACTGAAGATTCAGCGGTGTAATGCCGCCTGGTTGCTACACCCGGTCAGCCAGCTCCCCTCACCCTAACCCTCTCCCAAAGGGAGAGGGGATCAGCCCGTGCCAACCTCCAGCCGTGGTAGTCACTCCATACTCTGCTGTTATTTCAGGCGCCTGTAATCTTCCCCATATGGCTGTCATCTGAATAGCAATATCCAGCATATAGCCACCATAACCCTCACTCATGTACAGGATCTTTAGCGGCAACCAATTGAAATAGATATAAAAAAGGCTTCGTTTGTGATCTGATTTTATCGCCAAACAAAATCAACACGCGCGAAGCCTATGACTATTATCAACGCTAATTACTATCTGGAGCAACTCTTGGCTCCCGCCGCACTCGAGCGCATTGCTCGGCTCTGCAAGTTTTGTCTGCGTCAGCGTGCCATTACCCCAGCCATGCTCGTACCTGCACTGCTGCGGGCCATGGGAGGCGACCAGGTCAATGACATTGCCGGTTTACACCGCCATTTCAATGCCTTGCAACTGGTAAACACCCATCAGGTTTCTTACAAACCGTTTCACAATCAGCTGCGCAAAGAGAGCTTTGCCCTGTTTATGAAAGCCCTGGTCGAGCGGGCCATCGCCTTGCGTATCGACCATCAACTCAAAGCAGCCTCCCTCGGCGCGTTCAAGCAGGTGTTACTGCACGATGGCACCTCCTTTGCGGTGCATCGGCGCCTTGCTGCTGATTTTCCCGGCCGGTTCAAGACCATCAGTCCGGCAGCTATCGAGTGCCATATGACCATGTCACTGTCGGAGCAGAGCCCGTTGTGCATGAGTGTGTCTGCCGATACCGCAGGGGAACGGCAATTTCTGCCTGAAGCCCACACGCTGACCAACTGCCTGCTGCTGGCTGACGCAGGTTACATTGACAGGGCTTGGTTTGAGCAGGTGAACGACGCTGGCGGATTTTATCTGGTGCGCGGCACGAAAAGCCTGAACCCCAAGATAATCCAAGCCTGGCGCGGTGATGGACGGGAAGTACCCAAGCTGGCGGGACTATCTCTGAGAGAGGCCGGACGGCGACGCTGTCGGGCCGAGGTACTGGATATGGTGGTGAAGTCCGGCCAGGTCGAGTACCGGTTGATCCGGCGCTGGTTTGCTGAGGAAAAGCGGTTCTGTCTGTGGATGACGAACCTACCGCGAGCAGCATGGTCAGCAGAGCAGGTGATGAGCCTGTATCGCTGCCGTTGGCAGGTGGAGTTGTTATTTAAAGAGTGGAAATCGCACAACCGGCTCAAGGGGTTTGTGACGGGCGAGAAAGCGATTGCCGAGGGGTTGGTGTGGACGAGCCTGCTGTCGCTGGTGATGAAGAGACGGGTCGCGCAGAGTGTGATGAGTGGGGCGCTATCGATGCTGAAAGCGTCGAAGAACAGTGCGACGTGGTGGCTACCGCTATTGGAAGCAGTGGCCCATATGGCGCTGACAGAAATAAGGGAAAGATTGGAATGGGCTGCCGATTATTTGGCCAAGAACGCCTGCCGAACCAAGCAGAGAAAGTCGATACAGAACAGGACCTTGGAAGGCGTTTTAAATGGACTCGCCGCTTAAGGTCCTGTACATGCAGCTTCACTAAATTGCTTGCTCAGTGCAGAATCGTCAGCAACCGCTTTCCAGAACGCCCGACGGAAAGAATCAAAACTACCGAAAGTCTTCCCGCGTAATTTATCCGCAATCTGGGAAGGAACAGGAGCACCATCCCCGGTACTGGCCCCCCCCATCCAGTTATTGCCAACGTTCTGCCCTTTGCCGCTCACTGTACCGGGCATGTTACGAGGGCTACGGTACATCACATACAGCGGTTTTAGGCCGGATTCCGGAGGAAACACCAGAATAATATCGTCAAAATCGAGGTCATCCGCTACCGGCGTCACGGTTTTATCTGTAGCCTGTGGCGCCGAAATCTGATCACCGGTATGCAGAATACGCTCCGGTAGTGGTACCGGCCCGCTTAGCGTCAGTGGTCCGTTTGCACCAGGTGCGTCAAGTGCACTAGATTTCACCAGGATGGCGCTTAATCAGGAAAAATACCTCGATGACTTTACATGGAAAGAACTGAACGACGTTATCAACTTCATACGCAAAGCAGAAGGTAGTGCATCTGACCACAGCTATGCACTCCAGTTACTGGAGATTAATTTCAAGGCAAACCCACTGGATCTCATCTATCACCCTGACTGCTGGTTCAATGATGAAGCATTGTTTCATGCCCGGCTGACTACCGAAGAAATTGGTGGCTACTTAATGAAAAAATCAGGTCGATGGCTCAACGATGCACCGGATATCCAACTGGTGTATGCCATCCCCCAGGATGTTTATGATTAACCAAGTCACCATTTACCATAATCCCTTAATTGTACGCACCGCTAAAACGGCCTCAGGACGTTTCTGACGGGAAACCGGTAAAACAGGCAACAAACCACCCGAAAACCCGCCAGAAACGCGCAGGCTCTGTTTTTACGGCATGCATGAGTATGCGCGCAAGTGCATAGCGCGGAAATTCACGCCATTCAGCCAGGGTAAGTCCTGTTTCCGGCGTTCTTCTGATCCGAAAACGGTGAACGGGGACGCAATTTATTGCGTGGCCGTGAGGCGTTGCCGGCGCAGCCGGAAAACCGGTTTTCAGCACGTTCAGGAATCGGGTTCGTCGACGGCCGGCAATCACGTTATGGCAAGTCGCCGGACGACTCACCACACGATTCACCGGCGATTCGAATCGTGAATTGAATCAAGAGTCACCATGAACAAAAAACGCCCAAATTGATGAATTGAATCAAGAGTCGATTCATCATAACAACATGATAATAAAGCGTGATTCACATATGAATCGTGGGCAATTCGTAAACGATTCGCCATAGAGTCGTCCACGACTTGGATCTGCACTTTGTAACACATCACTGCACATTAATTTTTCATTAACCAATTGTTTTAAATAAGGAATCTGCAAAATTTTAATTTTGCGTAGTGTGTGGGTATTTTTAGTCGTGAGGAGCGTTCAGAGATCTGGCGATTTTTGGGAAGGTTCAGGAACTCCCTGGGATGGCCGGAGAGGAAAACTCAAGCATGGCAGGATCAGGATTTTTTCCAGAATTTCCACCACGGGGAATGGGGTGGTGAAGAAGGCTCGCGCTTGTGCTCCAGAAGCTGCATAGCCTGACGAAGGGAATCAATATGCTCATCTCGAGCCTTAACAGCCCCTTTAAGACCATCGTTTTCAGCTTCAAGTAGAGCGATTCTATGTTGTAAATCATGTAAACCAACGCTGTTAATACTTGTAGATTCTGCGTCACTTTTTACATCATATTTTACAGTATCGATGACACCATCAAGAGAACCAAAAACTCTAATAAGCTCTGAAGTATCAATAACTTTAATAGCCTTCCCGTGCTTTACAACAGAGGTGTAACTTAACTTCCCACTGTTAATCATCTTGTAAATTGTGGGACGGCTAACCTTAACAAGCCGTGCCGCTTCACTAATAGACACTCTGGCCATCAATTGCCATCCTGTAATTCATCCAGTCTCGAGGACAGTGTACGGAAAAGATGCTCCGCATCATCGTGGAGTTTCTCACAAAGGTCGGCCTCAACATCGAGATCAAGCTCGTTAAGCTTCTCCAGCAGGAGCAGAGACTGATTCTGGATGAATTTAGCCATGTTCAGCGCTGTTTTCTGTTGTTTCGTCATAAAGGGCCTCAGAGCGTCAGTGCTCAATGTCAGACAGATCTCTTTTCCGCTTCCTCGCTCACTCAGTCGCTACGCTCCTGCCGTTCGGCTGCGGCGAGCGGTCGCAACGCGCACATAACGACATAGAGCAGACAGCTCGGAGAGGGAGAAGGCAGCACAGCGGCCGTTTTTCCATAGGCTCCGCCCCCCTGACAAGCATCACAGAATTTGACGCTCAAATCAGTGGTGGCGAAACCCGACAGGACTATAAAGATACCAGGCGTTTCCCCCTGATGGCTCCCTCGTGCGCTCTCCTGTTCCTGCCATTCGGTTTACCGGTGTCATTCCGCTGTTATGGCCGCGTTTGTCTCATTCCACGCCTGACACTCAGTTCCGGGTAGGCAGTTCGCTCCAAGCTGGACTGTATGCACGAACCCCCCGTTCAGTCCGACTGCTGCGTCTTATCCGGTAACTATCATCTTGAGTCCAACCCGGAAAGACACGACAAAGCGCCACTGGCAGCAGCCACTGGTAACGGATTTAGAGGAGTTGGTCTTGAAGTCATGCGCCTGTTAAGGCTAAACTGAAAGAACAAGTTTTGGTGACTGCGCTCCTCTAAGCCAGTTACCTTGGTTCAATCACCTGCAAGTGTTTGAACCTTCGGAAAAACCGCCCTGCAAGGCGGTTTTTTCGTTTACAGAGCAAGAGATTACGACGATCCAAATGGGATCTCAAGAAGATCCTTTACGGATTGCCGTTCGTACCGCTATCAAGCGTGACTCCGGTCACCGTCGATGAAGGTGAAACAGCCCCACCTCCGGTGTCTCGAACATTATTGACCTGACATGCTGCCAGAACCACAGAAACGGTAACAACCCCTAGGAAAAGTAATTTTTTCATATATCACCTTTTATTTTTATTATTCTAGGCAAATGGATATCTAGTAATTATTCTTCAAATCCAGAGTTACAAATGAGCGGGCTCATAACTTGAACCCGCAAATTCAATCACGCTTTTTTAAAACCTGGCTTACCGTTAGCAGCTCGCCATTCCTTTACGGTTTTAACAATTCCTTTCGCCGAAGAATCTTCGCCTACCTTAGGCTTGAAGATGAGGTTCCAACCAGCAGGATGCTCTGTTAGTTGGGCGAACGAATAAATAGCATCATCGTTCTCTTTGTCAGTTGGAAAATCAGCAGCGATTATTTTACTAACAAAAGCAGTAAATTCTTCTTCCGTAAAATCTGAAATTTTATTACCAGCCATTTTATTTTCCTTTATGTGTCTCAATATGATTTTTAGGTGTTAGCGCCTTAATGTTATCGACATCCATAACAGCCCCTCCTTGAGATATTTCTTTTTCGTGGTGTAATTCAATTTTAACACGTTTCCCTACTGATTCTAAAAAGTCCGCAGTAGGTGCCCTTCCAGCTTTCATCTGATTAATATCAGCTTCACTCATGTACAGAACCTTAAGCGGCAAGCGAATTAATAATACCGTCTAACGTGTTGTTTTGCTTGGATTTTCTCTGCCTACTCTTTTTGCCGTTTTTGGATAAATACACCATTGCCCACTCCAACTTCTCTGTTATTTCCTGCCACGCACCATGGATGATGC
The DNA here is from genome assembly GCF_002934585.1 of Citrobacter sp. CFNIH10. Taxonomy (NCBI): domain Bacteria; kingdom Pseudomonadati; phylum Pseudomonadota; class Gammaproteobacteria; order Enterobacterales; family Enterobacteriaceae; genus Citrobacter; species Citrobacter sp. CFNIH10. The sequence goes on along the minus strand of NZ_CP026214.1, from coordinate 263 downwards.
TCGCCAATATCGGCATTAACCAAAGCGCGCTGTTTTTGGCAATCTTCAGCATCGATAACTCCGCGCTGCCAATCAGCGTCAGCGCCAGCCGACGTTTGACCAGCAAGGCCAGCAAACTAGCCCAGATCAAGCCTTCCGCTATCGCTTTTTGTCGTGTCGCGAACGCCTTCAACCGGTTATGTGATTTCAGCTCTTTGAACAACAGTTCGATCTGCCAACGGCAACGATACAATGCCATCACCTTCTCGGCTGGCCATCGCTCA